>JBKHYB010000188.1:0-4125 GCA_046565725.1 Actinomycetota bacterium | reverse complement strand
GCGCCTTCGCCGTGGCGACACCCACCCTCATCCCGGTGAACAGGCCGGGCCCGAGGCTGACGGCGATCCCCCCGAGGTTGCGGTAACCCAGTCCAGACTGCTCCAAACAGAAACGGATCGCCGGCAGCAGGAACTCGTTGTAGGAGGAACCCCTGGAAACGAGCGCGCTTGCTACGACTCCCTGCTCTGAGCCGATGGCGACACTCGCTTGTGGGGTTGAGGTCTCGATACCCAAGACCAGCATCAGGCGTCTCCGGTTCTCGGTTCCCGCTTAGCTCTATGGTCGCGTGTCACGGGCACGTCTGAGAACCGGCTCCCCGAATACTGCTCGTCGGAGGCCGCATCCAACAGGGCGTCGGCGGTCGACCGGGTCTCGAACAGCTTGCGGCTCCACTCCTCGCCCGTGGCCCGGAACGTCACGATCCGTTCGTCCGCCGCATCGGGGTCGTCGGTGCGACGGATCTCGACCCGCAGGTGAGCCCGCGGCAGCAGCGGCTCGACGGCCTCCCCCCATTCGAGAACGAGGATCGCGTCCGGGTCCAGGAACTCCTCGAAGCCCAGGTCGAGCAGCTCCTGGAAGGAATCCAAGCGGTAGATGTCGAGATGGACTATCGGGTAGCGCCCCGCGTACTCGTGCACGATCGTGAAGGTGGGGCTGGTGACGCGCTCGTGGACCCCGAGAGCGGCCGCCAGGCCCTGAACGAAAACGGTCTTGCCGGACCCCAGCTCCCCACTGAGCGAGATCACGTCCCCGGGCAACAGCGTTGGCGCGAGGGAAGCCCCCAGGATCCTCGTCTCCTCCGGCGACCGCGTCACCACGCGGATGCTTCGCATCATCAGAAGAGCCCCAGCTGGTTGGACGACACGGGCTCTGCCGGCGAGGAAGCGGTGGCGTCGAGTATGCCGCGGGCGACACGGAGGTCCTCGCGGATCGCATCGACGGGGTTCATGCCTCCGAAACGGCCACCTCGCAGAGCTGCGGCCGGATGGAAGGTCGGGATCACCGTCGCGCCCCGACGTTGATAGGTGCGCCCCCTAGCTTTGGTGATGCCAACCTGCTCTTCAAGGATGAATCGGGTGGCGAAGTTTCCCAACGTCACGATCACCACCGGCTTCATGTGGGCGAGCTGCGCTTCGAGGTACGGCCGGCAAGCCTCTATCTCATCGGGCAGTGGATCGCGGTTGTTCGGGGGGCGGCATTTGACCACATTCACGATCGCCACCGCAGAACGGTCGAGATCGACCTCGGCGAGCAGCCGGTCGAGCAACTGCCCCGCCGCGCCGACGAAGGGAACGCCCTGCTGGTCCTCGTGGAACCCGGGTCCTTCGCATATGAACAAGAGTCTGGAATCGAGGTTCCCGGCCGCCCACACGACGTTGGTCCGGCTCTCCGCCAGCCTGCAGCGAGTACAGGTGAGGGCCTGCTCGTAGATCTCGGTGATCTGCACTGAAGAAACGTACCTATCCCAGCCGGTCCAGTCGAGGGCTCAGACGAGTAGCCTGCCGTCTTCCAGCAGCACTTCGCCGTCGACGGTGATGCGTCCGCCCTTCCGGAGGTCGCAGACCATGTCCCAGTGGATCGCGGAGTCGTTCGTCCCCCCGGTCTCCGGGTAAGAAGCCCCCAGCGCGAGGTGAACCGTTCCACCCATCTTCTCGTCCAAGAGGATCTCCCCCGTGAATCGATCGATGCCATAGTTCGTCCCGATACCGAGTTCGCCGAGGACACGTGCGCCCGGGTCGGTGTCCAGCATCTTCACGAGGTACTCCTCGTTCTGACGTGCGCTGGCCCCAACGACCTTGCCGTCTTGGAACTCGAGACGCGCGCCCTCGACCGCGACGGAATCGTAGATAGCCGGATAAGAGAAACTGACGTGGCCTCGGGTCTTGGTCTCGATCGGACCCGTGAATATCTCCCCGTCGGGGAAGTTCTCGTGGCCGCTCGAAGGCTCCCAGGTCCGGCCTCCAACCTCCAGATACAGGTCCGTACCTTCTCCTTCGATATGGATCTCGTTGCGAGGTGAGATCCAGTCGACGATCCGCTGATTGCGCTCGGCCACCTTCAACCACTCCGCCACCGGGTCGGGGGAATCGACGAGGCACGCCGCGTAGAAGAAGTCCTCGTACTCGGCGAGACTCATCTGCGCTTCCATCGCGATCGCTTCCGTGGGGAACAGGGTGACGTTCCACCGCACCTTGCCCTCCGCTGCACGATGGAAGAAGTCGTCCAAGAGATCCTTGCGCGCCAGTTTCGAACGCGACATGCGCTCGGGCGGCACGTTGGACAACGCCCTGGTGTTGGACTCCGCGGTGATGTAGATGTTCACGTCGCAGTTCTTCCACATCCACCGTTCGCTCTCCGGCACGAAGTCCAGCTGGTGTTCCTGGGCGAAGCGGTAGAAGACCGGCTCCAGCGAGGGGATCGAGGTCTTGAGGACGGGATGGGCGCCTTGCTCGAGACAGCGCTGATACAGCGCGGCGATCAGCGGCTCGGCCAGATAGGACGCTCTGATCAGAACGATGTCGTCGCGAGCGATCTTGGTCGAGTACCCGACCAAGATGTCCGCCAGTTTCTCAACCCTCGCGTCCTTCAACCACGTTCCCCCTGCTCTTCCGGGTTGCCCAACACATCGTCGAAGAACGCCTCCAGCGATCTATTCACCTCGCGGTGCCGCTCCAGCATCGACATGTGCCCACAACCTTCCAACACCTTCAACTCTGCCTTCGGCAGTCTCTCTGCGATCTCTTCCGAAGCCCTACCGATCGTGATCCGATCGTGCGTTCCGCCGATCACCAAGGTCGGCACGTTAACCCCGCCGAGATGCTCGGTGACCTCGTAATCCCGGTACGACCGGATCAGGTCGAAGATCACTTCGGCCGGGGTCTCGGCGAGCATGTCGTAGGTGAAGTCGATCTGTTTCGCCGAAGCTCCGGGGCCGAAGGCGGCCAACGACACCGCCATGAACACCGTATCCGACGGCTTTATGACCCTGCGCAGATATTCGACGTAATCCGAGCGGGCACCAAGCGCGTCGAGCGGTCTCCGGATCGCCCTCTCGACCCGAGCCAGGGGGGCTCCGCCGATGATGGTCTCGACCGCGGGACGGTGCGTGGTGTTGAGCAGAACCAGACCCTTGATGCGGCCCCCGAGATCATCGGGGTAGAGACGACACAGGTCGAGCGCGATCATCCCACCCACCGAATGTCCGACGATGACGACCTCGTCGAGGTCGCTGTCCTCGATCACCGTCCTTAGGTCTTCGACCAGCCGCTGGATCGAGAACTCCGCATCGCCTTTCGGACGGGACATCCCGTGGCCGCGCAGGTCGTAGAAGATCAGCCTGTGGCCCCCGATGCCCGGTAACTGGTAGTGCCACATGTCCGTGCGCATGCAGGAGCCGTGAACGAATACGGCCCCGCGAGACGACATCGGGCCGGTCTCCTCCACGAAGATCCGGGCGCCGTCTTCGAGCTCGAGCAAGCGCGACCTCTCGCCACGACGAGTGCCGAAACGCTGACCGCCCTCGGGATCGTTGCGACGCCGGCGATTGATCACAGAATGCTGGGCGACGAGCCCCGCGCCTACTCCCGCTGCTGCGCCCGCCAGTGCCCAGATCCCTCGCCGGTTCAATCCTCGGCCCCCACATATAGACGAGGGACCCGCGATGGGATCCGCGTCGTGATCTCGTAGTTGATGGTTCCGATGATGTCCGCCAATTCCTCCGCCGGGATCCGATCGTCGCCGTCCCGTCCTATCAACGTGACGACGTCACCGACGTGAACATCGGCATCCCCAACGTCCACCATGAACTGATCCATGCACACCGTGCCCGATACCCGGTGACGTTCCCCCCGGATCAGTACATCGGCGGTGCCCGACAGACGGCGGTCGTAGCCGTCGGCGTAGCCGCATCCGACCGTAACGACCCGGCTGGACCGCTCCAGTTCGTAGCGCAGGCCGTAAGAGAGCCTCTCGCCGGCCGAGAGGGACTTGGTCATGGTCACCCTCGCCTTCAACGCTAAGGCCGGACGCAGGTCGGCGATCCCTACGAGATCCTTGCCGGGCCACAGGCCGTAAGCCGCGATCCCGCACCTGACCATGTCCAAGTGCGAATCGGGTCTGGTGAG
>JBKHYB010000187.1:0-4136 GCA_046565725.1 Actinomycetota bacterium | reverse complement strand
TGAGACGCTCAAAGCCGTCTACCGCCTCGCCAAGGAAGGCGAGGGGGCATCTACCGGCGCGCTCGCCGACAAGCTGGGACTGTCGCCCGGGACCGTCAGCGCCGCGGTCAAGCGCCTCGCCGAGAAGGGTCTGCTCAAACACACCCCCTACAAGGGCGTGGAACTGACCCGAGACGGCCGCCGCATCGCTATCGCTGCGATCCGCCGCCATCGCATCGTGGAGCGCTTCCTGTCTGACATGCTCGGCTACGCCTGGAACGAGGCGGATCGTCTGGCGGGGTCGTTCGAACACGAGCTCCCTCAGGAGGTCGAGGATCGTCTCTTCGTGGCGCTGCACCGCCCGGAGACCTGCCCCCATGGTTTCCCGATCCCCGAGCACGACACCGAAGACATGCCCGAGCTGCCGCCGCTCTACGCGCTCCAGCCCGGCGACGTCGCCGAGGTGGCGGTACCCGGCTCCACAGACCCAGAGATCGTGAAGTTCCTCGACACCCTCGGGCTACGTCCCGGGGTCCAGGTCGAGGTGAGAGAGAAGCACCCCTTCGACGGGCCCCTCGTGCTGCGCGTCGAAGGCCAGGAGAGAACGGTCGGCGAGAAGATCGCCAACCAGATCTTCGTGAAGAAGCACGAAAGGAAAGAGCCGGCCTAGCCGGCAAGCGTTAAGTAGGGCACCGCCAGTCGGTGCATGGACAAGGAAGGAAGGACGGTACATGGAGCATCTGCTTCTGGCGTCCGAGGGTGGTTACCAGGAGTTCACACTCGGCGGAGCCGAGTGGTTCTGGTTGATCTTCTCGGCCGTCACCGCGCTTCTCGCCATCGGCGTGGGCTTCCTCCTGATGAAGGGCGTACTCGCCGCGGATCAGGGGACCCCGAAGATGATCGAGATCGCGACCGCGATCCAGGAAGGTGCGATGGCGTATCTCAAGCGCCAGTTCCGCACGATCCTGATGATCCTCATTCCTCTGGTCGTCATCGTCTTCTTGACGTCGACCGAGGTACTCAAGCCGGACGGTGAGGTCGCACTGAGCTTCGCCGAATCGGGTATCTGGAGGACGCTCGCGTTCCTCGCCGGCTGTTTCATGTCGGGACTCACCGGTTTCATCGGCATGGGTCTCGCCGTGCGAGGAAACGTGCGCACCGCTGCAGCTGCTCGTAGTGGCTCGCTGCCCGCGGCCCTCAAGGTCGCGTTCCGCACCGGTGGTGTGGCCGGCATGTTCACCGTTGGCCTGGGTCTGCTCGGCGCCACGTTGATCATCATGGCGTTCCAGAACACCTCGTCGGCGATCCTCGTCGGCTTCGGTTTCGGTGGTTCGCTGTTGGCACTGTTCCTTCGGGTCGGTGGTGGGATCTTCACCAAGGCCGCGGACGTCGGTGCCGACCTCGTCGGTAAGGTCGAGGCCGGTATCCCCGAGGACGACCCTCGTAACCCCGCCACGATCGCCGACAACGTCGGCGACAACGTCGGTGACTGTGCCGGTATGGCCGCAGACCTGTTCGAGTCCTATGAGGTCACCCTCGTTGCTTCGATCATCCTCGGTGTGGCCGCCTTCGATTCGATCGGTGCCAACCCGGCCCTCGGTCTTATCTTCCCGGTCATCGCCCGTGCGATCGGTGTTCTCGCTTCGATCGTCGGTGTCTACGCGGTGCGTGCAACCGACAAGGACAAGTCGGCCATGGCGCCGATCAACCGTGGGTTCCTTACCGCCGGCATCCTGACGATCATCGGTACCGGTCTCGTGGCCCTTCTCTACGTCGGTAACGACAACGCCAACGAGGGTTGGAAGGTCTTCGGAGCGGTCGTGATCGGCCTCGTTCTCGCCCAGGTGGCATCTCGTTTGATCGAATACTTCACGTCGACCGAGACGACACCGGTGCAAGAGATCGCCGAAGCATCCAAGACCGGTCCGGCGACGACAATCCTGTCGGGTATCTCTTCCGGTCTGGAGTCGTCGGTGTGGGCGATCGTCGCGATCGCTGGTGCTCTAGCCGCGGCCATCGGTCTCGGCGGCGGCAACATCCAGTTCTCGCTGTACTTGGTCGCTCTGACCGGTATGGGCATGCTGGCCACCACAGGTGTGGTCGTGTCCGAGGACACCTTCGGCCCGGTAGCCGACAACGCTGCCGGTATCGCCGAGATGTCCGGCGAGTTCCAGGGTGAGCCCGAGCGCATCATGGTGTCGCTCGACGCCGTGGGTAACACCACCAAGGCCGTCACCAAGGGATTCGCGATCGGTTCGGCGGTCATCGCAGCAGTTGCCCTGTTCGCCTCGTTCATCGAGACGATCGCCTCCGAGCTGAACCTCGGCCTGGAGGGTGACGAGCTGTTCCGTGACGTCGCAACCTCGATCAACGTCGCTGACCCGAAGACCTTCATCGGTCTGCTGATCGGTGGTTCGGTGGCGTTCCTGTTCTCCGCCCTCGCGATCCGTGCGGTCGGTCGTACCGCCGCAGTGGTCGTGCAGGAGGTCCGTCGTCAGTTCGCCGACGGCAAGATCATGTCCGGAGAGAAGCGCCCGGACTACGGTCCAGTCATCGACATCTGCACCGCTGCTTCGCTGCGTGAGCTGGCGACCCCGGCTCTGCTCGCGGTGCTGACCCCGGTGATCATCGGCTTCGGTATCAACTACTTCGCTCTCGGCGCGTTCCTCGCCGCCGTGATCCTCACCGGACAGCTGATGGCGAACTTCCTCAGCAACGCCGGTGGTGCGTGGGACAACGCCAAGAAGTACATCGAGGATGGTCACCTCGGTGGGAAGGGCTCGGAGGCTCACAAGGCCGCCGTTATCGGTGACACCGTTGGTGACCCGTTCAAGGACACCGCCGGTCCGGCCCTCAACCCGCTGATCAAGGTGATGAACCTCGTGTCGCTGTTGATCCTGCCTGCGGTGATCAACCTGCAGGACAACGACGGTGCCCGTTACGCGATCGCTGCGATCGCTCTGGTCGTCCTGCTGGCTTCCATCGCCTTCAGCAAGCGCAAGACCGAAGGCATGGGCGACGATGCGGGTTACGAGGCCACCGCAGCCGCGGAAGCTGCAGCCATCATGACCAACGACAAGGACGCCATGAAGGCTGCCATCGATCGTTGGATCTACGACCTGGGCGACGAGGAGCACGAGCTCCGCAAGCGCCTGCGCGAGGTGAAGTCGCACCTCGACGAGGTCACCACGTAACGAGCGGTTATCGCATCACGGAAACGGCCCCCGGTTTACCGGGGGCCGTTCTCTTTTCACGGTCCGAGACCAGCGGACGAGTCGGAGGTCGCCCTACTAGATCGTTTCGGAGAGGTCGTACGGGACGCTTGCCACGATCACGCCGGGGCGGAACAGCATGTCCTTCTTGATGATCAGAGCGGTCTGGTTGTGGAGGATCTGGTGCCGCCACTTACCCACCACCCATTCCGGCAGAACGATCGTGACGACCCGGTCGTGACCGTTGGGCTGGAACTGGTCCAGATAGCGTTCCAGAGATGCTCCGAACTCCCGGTGCGGGGAGTCCTCCAGTTCGAGCGGGTGGGGGATCCCAGCTTCGAGCCAGGCGTCACCGAGAACCTCTGACTGTTCCGGGTCCTCCATACCCAGATAGAGGGCGCGGAGATCGGTCGGTCTGAGTGTTTCGGCGAATTCGATAGCTTGCAGCGCGGCGTTGTTCACGCTCGAGACCATGACCAGCACGAAGTTCCGGGTCGGTTCCTGCGCCTCGTCGAAGGACGGATCGATCTCCTCTTCCACGATGGGAACGTCGATCAGACACACACCGGGGGCCCGCTTGAGCCTCCCTTTCAGCAGGTGGATCGACGGGTGCAGCACGATCTCCAGCGGCGAGCGGGTTCGGAGGATCTCCGGAACCATGAGCGTGAGGAACTCATCCGAAGTGACCTCTGACCTACGCAGAGCGAGATAGTCGAACAAGCGCTTCCGGAGGCTTCCTCCCTTGGGCAGTATCTCGAGTTCGATGTCCGGAGCGAGTCGCCGCCAGGTCGCCGCGACGGCGGGGTCCGGCGTTACCGCCCTGATCCTGGCGGGTCGGATCGAGCGGGCGTATCCCAGAGCTCTCGCCGTGGCCGCATCGGCCTCTCGTACGAAGATGACGACGTTCTGGTGGCCCGGTCTCCGATCCACGGGGCGGCGGTCGGG
>JBKHYB010000186.1:0-4138 GCA_046565725.1 Actinomycetota bacterium | reverse complement strand
ACTCGCTCGGCTTTCGGGTCTCCGGTCATCCGCCGCGGAAACCTCGTCTCCTGGCTCAGGTGTGCCGTCGTGGATCCCCCTGGGCCTCTCTCGTCTTGGGGACAAGATCGCAGAGAGGAAGTCGATAGCGCAGAAGCTCGACGCCTTGTTGGAGCGATCGGGTGGCACCTTGCGTCCAGGCGAGTTCGTAGTGATCGTCATGGTCGCGATCGTTGTTGGAGGTGCGCTCGGGGCGCTGGTGGGCGGATCGAGTGTGTCCACGGCCGTTGGCGGCTTCGTGGGAGCCCTTGTGCCGATCGTGCGCACCCGACTTCGCGTTCGGAAGCGGTTACGCAAGATGCAGGAATTGCTGCCGGACGTGCTTGGCATCCTGGCTGGTTCGTTGCGCGCGGGGCACAGCTTCTTCCAGGCACTCGATGGAGTAGCTCGAGAGGCTCCGGACCCCATGAACCACGAGTTCTCGAGGTCGGTAGCCGAGATCCGTCTCGGACGCCGGGTCCCCGAGGCTCTGGATGCTCTGGCCGATCGCATCGACAGCGAAGACTTCCGGTGGGCCCTGCTGGCGGTGAACGTTCAGCGTGATGTGGGTGGGAACCTGGCCGAGATCCTCGACACGGTTGCGAAGACGCTCCGCGAGAGGGCCGATATCCGCAGGCAGGTACGGGTTCTCTCATCGGAGTCTCGCCTGTCGGCCTACATACTCTCGGTCCTACCCTTCGGCGTCGGTGGCTATCTCTATCTGCTAAGTCCGGAAACCACCAGTCAGCTCTTCACCACGGGCATGGGCCGCATGATGGTCGCTGGAGCATCGGTACTGATGCTGTTTGGCTTCGTATGGATGAGGAAGTTGGTGAAGATCGATGTATGAGCTGATCCTCGTTGCCGGCCTAGCCGGTGTTTTCGCCTCGGTATTCATGTTGACTCGCCTCGTCGCGGGCGTGGGAAAGGACCGAAGGCGTTCGGTTGGACTCCTACAGTCTCAAACAACGATGACCACCGACCTGCGCAAGCGAGAGCTATCGCAGCCGTTCGCCGACAGGGTGGTTGCCCCTTTACTCCGATCCCTCGGCCGTACCGCCCGGTGGGTGACCCCCGGTGACGCTCAACGGAGGATAGAGAAGAAGCTGGCCCTGGCGGGGTTCCCCGAGTCGTGGGATGTCTCCAAGGTCGCGGCCATGAAGGTCATGGGCGGCGGGGCCGGCGTCCTGTCCGCTGCGATGTTCGCTTCGGGAGGGACGCGAGCTTTCTTACTCGGTGCACTCGCCGTTCCCATGGGTTTCTTCCTTCCCGACATCATCCTGATGCGGAAAGCTCGGCTCCGCCAAGAGGAGATACAGAAGTCGTTGGCAGACGACATTGACCTGCTGACGATCATGGTGGAGGCCGGTCTAAGCCTCAACGCCGCCATGTCAGAGGTAACGAAGCAGGTCGAAGGTCCCTTGTCGGATGAGTTCAGTCGCTTACTGCAAGAGATCAGGCTGGGGGTCGGCCGCTCCGACGCCTTCCGGCATCTGGCCGAACGAACCGACGTCTCCGAGCTCAGTTCCTTCGTGACGGCCATGGTCCAGGCCGAGGTCTTCGGTGTCAGCACCACCAACGTGCTCCGTGCACAATCCAAGGAGCTCCGCAACAAACGTCGTCAGAGAGCCGAAGAGAAGGCGCAGAAGCTCTCGGTGAAGCTCGTCTTCCCCCTGGTCTTCTGCATCCTGCCCTCACTCTTCGTGGTTGCCCTGGGTCCCTCTTTGATCACCCTCATCAACGAATTCGTCGGCATGTAGCTCTCGCGTGCCCGGGAGGTCGAAGAGGTAAGCGCTCGAGGGGAGCCCACCCACCGGCTCCCCTCGAGTCGCGTTCAGAGTGAGAACCGGGTCGATAGGTCGATCATCGATGCACGACGCATACCGCGGCGGAAAGGGGAGGATCGTCTGAGGGCCCTTAGCGTGGGCCTTGCTCGGGTTCCTCGAGCAGAGTGAGGTCAATGTCGGCCGGTCTAACCGTGTACGACTGGCCGAAGTAGATCGCTTCTGCCTCGGCTCTCAGGGCTTCGACGATCGTCGCCAGGCCGCTCCCCGCCTCGGAGAGAGACAGGCGAGTGAATCTCTGGTCGCTCTCGTCGACGATCCCGAAGTTCCTTGACCGGAATACGGGCCTGCGGGCGAATTCCAGGGCATGTCCTCGATCGGCGGCCCCCTCGTGGACGACGGCCTCGGCGATCGCATCGATCGCCGCGCCCGTTACCAGGCTGCCCTGGATCTCGCGTTGGATGTAGGAGATGACGAAGGAGTAGTCATCTTCCGAAAGTCGCTGACGGTACGCCTGAACCGGAGGGCGTTTCGCCGGATCGATCCGCTCTATAACTTCAGCGAGCGCGGTCCGATCTTCTTCGGTCCACACAAGCTCGGGCACCATGCCCCCTTCCTCGTCTGCTGACGTGAAGTTACAGGCGCGTCGCTTAGCCCGCATGTGTAATGGAGGGTAGAAGCCACAGTCCTTTCGGAGCATCAGGGGTAGTTATCAGATCGACGGTCTAGTCCATCGAACGTACCGGGCCTACGTAAGCGCGGGGTGTTCCTACGTCGTTTGGATGCCAAGCTTGAACCCGTGAGAGGAAGAGTGCGGCTCCTGATCGCGATCTTCGCGGTCCTAGGGGTGCTCGGGTACGCAGTGAGCACTTGGGCGGCCTGGAACATCGGGCGGTCTCTTCAGGCAGCGCGCTACGCCATGGGTGCCGGAGGTATGGAGAAGATCGACCGCGACGATCTTCGTGAGGTGGAGGCCAGGCTCGAAAGCGCTCTTGCGATCTCCTCCGCACTGCCGGTGCGCGCAGCCTCCATCCTTCCCGTAGCAGATCAGAACCTCAATGCCCTAGGCGAGGTGCTTATCCAGTTGGAAGGAGCCGTCGACGAGGTGGATCGGCTGTGGGCCAAGATCGACCGCTACGAAGGCGTGGAGGGATGGTGGAGCGGTGACGCGGGCATGGAGCGGCTAGAGCAGATCGCATCCGAGGTGAGATCGCTCGCCGAGCGGCTCGGTGTTCTTGGAAGGGCCTCGACCCGGGGACGTTCGGGATGGACCTTGCCACCGTTATGGGAAGGCCTCAAAGACCTTTCAGACAGGCTGCGGCTGATCGAAGACGACGTTGGGTCGGCGGCCGCGCTGGCACGTGTCTTGCCGGATCTGATGGGCGCCTCCGAACCACAGCGGCTCCTGGTCGTTGTCATGAACAACGCCGAGACGCGAGGGGCGGGCGGCTTCCCCTCTGCCGTCGGGGAGATCACAATCCGAAAGGGCGAAGTGAACCTTGGGCGCTTCGCCCACCACGCGGACCTCGCGTCGATCCTGCCGAAGTTGGCTCGGGTGCCGGCCCCAGCGGATCTCAAACGGAGATACGGGAGATATGGAGCAGACACCACATCGTTCGTGAATGTGACGATGTCGCCGGATGTCCCAGAGGTCGCGGAGGTGCTGCGGCATCTCTACCGGAAGGTCACCGGCCGGGTCGTGGATGGGGTCTTCTTCGTGGACCTCAGGGGCCTGCAGGCCCTTCTGCCGGAAGTGGGTCGCTTAAGGCTTCCCGGCCTCCCCCTGCGGATAGGCACCGACGAGGTTGCTTCCTTCCTCTATTCCGACATCTATGCCCAGGGCCTCTCCGAGGAGCGGCGCAGGGATCTGACGATCGAGCTTGGGATGGAGGCCTTTGGTCGGGGGCTGTCCGGCAACGCAGATCTAGGCAGGCTCTCGGAAGCACTCAAGGGGGGACATATCCGTATCGCGTCATTCGATCCCGCAACGAAGGAACAACTTCAGGTCGCTCGAGTCACCGGCGAACTCGGCACCCAGGCATCTCATAGGCTGTTCGTCGCGACGCAGAACCTCGGTGCGGACAAACTCGACTTCTGGGCGCGGAGAACGATCCAACATCGTTGCCGGCTCACGTCGGGGATGGTGACTTGCGAAACCCGCGTCCGGATAACCAACGTAGCGCCTGCCAAGCTTCCTCCCTATGTCACGCAAGGCCGTCGGCGAGCTGAGATGCGAACCTTCCTGGAGACCTATCTCCCTGAGGACGCCGAGATCTCGAACGTATCGCTCGACGGTCAAGGCGTCGCCCACTCACGGGAGTATGAGGACGGGCTCG
>JBKHYB010000185.1:0-4161 GCA_046565725.1 Actinomycetota bacterium | reverse complement strand
AGACGCCATCGTTCGGAGTGAAGTCCAAGGGTTTGGGCAAGATGGGCGCATGCGATTCCGGGTGTGGGCTCCATCGGCAGAGCGCGTGGACCTCGTCCTGCGTGACGAACGGATCGAGATGAGACCACTCGAACGGGGCTGCTGGGAGGCCTCGGCCGAGGCCTCCGATGGCGACCGGTACGGATACTCGCTGGACGGCGGCGAACCTCTGCCCGACCCCCGGGGACACGCACTCCCTGAAGGGATCGAGGGTCTTTCGGCAGTGGTCGATCATTCCATCTTCGATTGGTCCGACGTACTTTGGGTTCCCGAGACACTGGAACGCTGGGTGATCTACGAACTCCACATCGGGACCTTCACCGAGCAGGGCACGTTCGAGGCTTCCGTCGAGCGGCTCGACCATCTGGTCGATCTCGGCGTGACGGCGGTCGAGGTCATGCCTGTGAACACCTTCTCGGGTGAACACGGTTGGGGCTACGACGGGGTCGGTCTGTGGGCACCGCACCATGCATACGGTGGACCGGTCGGGTTCAAGAGGTTCGTGGACGCATGCCATGCCAGGGGCCTCGCGGTGATCCTCGACGTCGTCTACAACCACCTCGGCCCCGCCGGCAACCACCTGCCGAGGTTCGGGCCCTATTTCACCGACACGTATTCGACCCCGTGGGGCGATGCGATCAACTTCGATGATGCCGGCAGCGATGGCGTTCGGGATTTCGTGATCGGAAACGCTCTCTACTGGATGGTGCACTATCACGTCGACGGGTTGAGACTCGATGCGATCCACGCGTTCCTCGATCGATCAGCCAAGCACATCCTCGAAGAACTCTCGGAGCGGACCGAGGAGATGGTGGAGAGACTCGGCCGACCGATCTACCTGATCGCAGAGAGCGATCTGAACGACCCACGGGTCATCACTCCACGGGACCACGGCGGATTCGGGATGGACGCTCAGTGGACCGACGACATCCATCACTCGATCCATGCGGCTCTGACCGGCGAGCGCGACGGTTATTACGAGGACTTCGGAGCCATGCAGGATCTCGCGACCGCTCTCACCCAGGGTTACGTGTACTCCGGTCGCTATTCCCCTTACCGGGACCGGGCTCACGGACGTCCGGCGACGGGACTATCCGGCCGGCGGTTCGTCGCCTACGCCCAGAACCACGATCAGATCGGGAACCGAGCCCAGGGCGATCGTCTCGGTCGGTTGGTCGACGAAGACCTGCTCAAGGTTGCGGCAGCGATGGTCCTCGCTTCTCCGTTCACGCCACTTCTCTTCATGGGTGAGGAATGGAACGCGACCACTCCCTTCCAGTACTTCACGAACCACGCCGACCCAGAACTCGGCAGAGCGGTGAGCCGAGGGCGGCGAGAGGAATTCTCCCGCTTCGGATGGGACCCAGCGGAGGTGCCGGACCCCCAGGATCGCGAGACCTTCCTGCGCAGCAAGCTCTCGTGGCAGGAACTCGAAGATCAGCCTCACGCCGACATGCTCGACTGGTACCGCTCGCTGATACGCCTGCGTTTCGCGGAGCCGACGTTACTCAGCGGAGATCTGTCGGCGGTCGAAGTGGAGTTCTCCGAAGAAGAACGTTGGTTGGTATTGCGACGGGGGCCGTTCACCTTCGCCTACAACCTCTCCGACGGTGACGTAGTCGTCCCTGCCGCCGGCTCGCTCGTCATGGCCTCGGGCAAAGACCCTGCGATCGACGGCGACAAGGCCTCGCTCCCGCCCCGGAGCGTTTCCATCTTCAGGACCCAGTTTCCTAACAAGAATTGACCCCCCTATAGGGGACATCTATGGCGCGGAAATCTCCGATACCCGAGTTCCTCGCACCCGGAGACAAGATCGCGGTCGTCTCCCCATCGTTCGGAGCGCTCGGGGCCTGGCCACATCGGGCCGAGAAGGGTCTCGCCTATCTCCACTCGCTCGGTCTCGAGGTTGAAGTGATGCCGAACGCTCGGCGCAACGACTCGTGGGTGTCCGCCTCTGCTGAGGAGCGGGCCGACGACCTGCATCGGGCGTTCGCCGATCCGGACGTGAAGCTCATCCTGTGTGGGATCGGGGGCAACCACACCAACCAGGTCCTAACGCATCTCGACTTCGATCTCATCGGGTCCAACCCGAAGTGGCTCCAGGGGTACTCCGACATAACCGTGCTGCAGTACGCATTGATGAAGAGGTGCGGGATGCCCTCGTTCTACGGTCCGGCTCTCGTTTCGGAGATGGGCGAGCATCCCGAGGTCCTTGCCTACACCGACCGCTGGTTGCGAGCTGCCTGGTTCGGAACTGAGCCTCTGAAGTTCGAACCGACCGAGTCGTGGACGGAGGAGTTCCTCGACTGGGACACCCAAGAAGATCTGCAACGCCCCCGGAAGATGGAGCCGAGTGAGGGCTGGGTGACGATCAACGAAGGTTCGGCCACCGGGCCCGTCGTCGGCGGCTGCTTGGAGACGATCTGTTGGCACCTGAAGGGTCAAGCGGACTGGGTCCAGCCGGAGGAGGCCCTGTTCTTCTTCGAGACCTCCGAAGAGGTGCCCTCACCGGCACACGTGGATGCCTACCTCACCGACCTCGAGCAACTTGGGGTCTTCGGATCGTGCGCCGGCTTGCTCGTGGGGAGGCCGCGCGGTTACTCGGCCGAAGAGCGTTCGGCCCTGTGGGAGCTGGTCGCTCGCTACGCACGCCGCTACTCGCTTCCCGCTCTGGGCAACATCGATTGCGCCCATACCGACCCGATGCTCACCCTCCCGCTGGGTGTGAGCGCGGCCCTCGACGCCTCGGGCCGCTCGCTGGTGATCGACCTCTCGGGTCCCTGACGGCGCGACCCCGGTTTCCGCGCTCAGAAAGTCCCCTATAGGGGGGTCAATTCTTGTTAGGAAACTAGGCCCAGGCGGTTAGGCCTAGGTCCATGGGGTTCGGGAGGTCTTCGTGGCTCGGGACGACCCGGACCGCGTAGCCGTAGAGGCCAGCCGTCGAAGCCGTGAAAGAGCCGCTATACGAACAGGTCCCGTCCTCGCAGTGCTCGGGCTTCATCTGGACGATTGTCGCTTCGAGGATCTCTCCGTTGGCACCGACGGGGCCATGCGCCAGCTGGACCGCGATGTCGTCCGTCGACAGATCGCCAACCTGAACCGTCGCTGTGACCGTGCGATCCTCCCCCACGTCTGCCGCAGAAACCTCTCCGTCCACGTTCAGAACCTTGACCGCACTCCAGCCCGCGCGCACCTTCGCTTTCCAGGCGGCGAGGGCGCTAGCCCGAGCCGAACCATCGGCACGCATCTTCTTGCCGTCACCGGCCGCGGGCAGGTAGAGGTTCTCCACGTAATCGCAGACCATCCGATCGGCGGTAACGAAGGGTCCAAGCGTCTTCAGCGACGCCTTCATGCGCTCGATCCAGCGCCGGGGCACCGGGCCTTCAGGTCGGTCATAGAAGCGAGGCACGACCTCGCGCTCGAGGAGGTCGTAAAGAGCCGAAGCCTCGACCCGGTCCTGATACTCGAAGTCGCTGTAGGCGTCGACGTTGCCGATCGCCCACCCGTTCGTGCCGTCGTAACACTCGTCCCACCAACCATCTAGAACGGACAGGTTGATGACGCCGTTCAGGGCCGCCTTCATCCCCGAAGTGCCCGAGGCCTCCATCGGGCGACGAGGAGTGTTGAGCCAGACGTCGGCCCCCTGCACGAGGTAACGGGCGACCTCCATGTCGTAGTCCTCGATGAACGCGAACCGCGTGCGGACATCGGGGTCGGCGGCGAAGTGCACGAGTTGTCGGATCAGCTCCTTACCCGGATCGTCTTTGGGGTGAGCCTTCCCCGCCAGCACGACCTGGATCGGCCGGTCGCCGGAATGGAGCAAGGCCTTCAGCCTCTCGAGATCGTGGAGGATCAAAGTGCCCCTCTTGTAAGGAGCGAATCTGCGAGCGAACCCGATCGTGAGGATCCCCGGATCGAACACGTCGTCGGTCCAAGCGAGTTCCGAGCCGGTCGCTCCCCTCTCGGCCAGCTGCCTGCGGAGCCTCTCCCTCACGAAGTACACGAGTCGTTCGCGGGCACGCTCCCGAGCTCGCCACATCTCTGCATCGGGAACCTCGTCGATACGGTCCCATCGCCCCTGGCTGGTCTCAGCCCAGTTCTTCGGGAAGCGTCGGTCGAGAA
>JBKHYB010000184.1:0-4213 GCA_046565725.1 Actinomycetota bacterium | reverse complement strand
GCGCCGGCGGCGGCGCGTCTGAGTGTGAGGTCCACGAGGACCGTTTCCTAGGAGGGGTCCGTCATCAGCTATCCGGCGAGAAGAACCCTGCGAAGTAGGCGCCGGCACCGGCGACCAACACTCCCAGCATCAGGTACAACTCGTTATGCCCGCCCGGCATCACCTCGATGTTGAGATAAGCGAGGTCATTGACCACCGCGACGAGGATGCCGACCACGAGCATCGCGAGCCCCGTGGGACGGTGCCACGGCTTGAAGGGTGGATAGACCTTGCGCCTGCTCTCGACCGCCGTGCGTACTATCTCGGCCCTCTCTTCGGACGTGAGTCGCTTCTTGGACGGACCTTTCCGTCTTCTTTGATCGGTCCTCTTCGTTCTTGCCATTCGCTCCTCCTATGGATTGAGGTAGGGACTTTCTGGCCTGTCGACGTGCACTACGTTCGTCGCATCGACGAGCACTTCTTTGCCGATCGGATAAAGGGCTCCGGTCACACGCACCCAGTCGTCGGGGCGGAATCTCCCAGCGGGCGCACCGACCACGCGCAGGGTGACGGTGACGGCATCTCCGGGACAGCAGCTGATCAGGAAACGGTTGAGGCGGAACTCGTCCGCTCCGTCCGACCCGTCACGCGACACGAAGCCGGTGAAGGAATACTCGTTTCCAGCAACCTGCTCGAGGTCTGAAAGGCTGCCGGTGTAGCCGAGAGCGAAGATGTCTCCGAGGGAGAGATCGGACGCGGACAGGTCTACCCCCGACGCGACCGCACCCCCGCGCACGCCGGCCGCACTCCTCCGCTCGGCAGCGAAAGAACCGAGGGTGAGAGGCGGAAGCAACAACAGAGTCAGGGCGGGCACGGCGAGGATGGCGGCCAGACGCAATTCGTCCTTACCGGCCTTGGTGCGATCGCCGATCCACGATGCCCCGATCACGGCGATCGTGAAGCCCACTGCGCCCACCGGCGCGAGCCACCCGGTCCTCGACGACAGGTAGTAGCTGGTCCGATCGGCCAAGATCAGAAACCAAAATACGGCTGCCCAGAGAGCCAGGACGACCACTGAAACCGAGCGATTGCTCACGGATCTCACGTGAACAACACCTCGATCCATACCGAGCCGACGAGTGCAACAGACCCGACCACCAGCGCCACGGTGCGAACGAACCAGCGTCCGAACGTCGCTGAATACATGAACGCCAGTTTGGCGTCCATCATGGGACCGAAGACGAGGAAGGCCAGTTGTGGCCCGGGCCCGAACTGAACCATCGAAGCGGCCACGAAAGCGTCCGATTCAGAACAGAGCGACAGGACGAAGGCGAGAGCCATCATCGCGATCGTGCTGACCACAGCGGCTCCCCCCAGTGGGTATAGGACGGAGGCGGGAACGATCGTCTGCATCGCTGCGGCTGCCGCGGCTCCGATCACTAGGAACCTGCCCATGTAGAGGGCCTCGGAGGACAGCGTGGTCACGAACGTATGCACACGCCCTCGATCACCGGAGGTGTGGTGGGTGTCACAAGCACATCCGTGGGCGCAATCATCGCCGACGTGGTCGAACCTCTCCATCCTGTTGCCGATGATCCATGCGACTGCTACCGCTGCAAGGAAGCCCAGGCCCAACCTTCCCAACAGCACGGGAAGGAAGGTGGGGCGTCCTCGATAGGCGATCGTCGTCGAAAGGACGACGATCGGATTAAGGATCGGAGCAGAGAGCATGAAAGCGATGGCAGCTTGAGGGCTGAGACCTCGGGCTATCGCCCGGCGCGCCACCGGCACTGAACCGCACTCGCAAACCGGGAACGCCAGTCCGCAGAGCGCCGCAGCCGGAAGCTGCACCGCTTCTGGCAATCGCGATACCCGCGCGAAGAATTCGTCCGGCACCCACGCGGCGATGATCCCCGCTGCCACTGCACCCAAGATCACGAGCGGCAGGGCCCCGATCAACAAGCCTTGGCCCACAACGAGGAAGTTCACCCAGGCCGAAGGTCCGGCTTGGATGACCCAGCCGACCACCAGCAATACCGCTGAGGCGGACACGCTGCGAACGATGACGGGTCTGAGGTGCCGCAAACGGCTCCGATCGATCGCTATGCCGGCGTCGGCCATCAGCAGAACCTCCCGAACACGATCGAACGCGATGAGAAGACATCGAGAAGAAGGGAGCTCCCATCGAGGTCCCATCGCCGCATCTGGCTGATCACCTCGTTGTCCGAAGCTTGACGTTCAGCCATAGCCCCTTGGTCGAGATAGAGACCGGCGCCCGCAACGCTTTCGACGAGTCGAGGATCATCGAGGTGTTCTCTCACCAGAGATCCAGCGCCGATCGTCGGAGACGCGTCGGAGGCTACGGAGGTGAACACGAAAGAAACCGCACGTGACCCCTCGCGGCCGGCCGAGACGATCCGGGCAACGGCTTCGTCTATCTCATCAACCTCTCCACGCAAGGCCACGGCGACGAGGTCTGGGACCTCGTCCGATCCCCACCTCTGGGATCCGAGCAGGGAAACGGCAGCATCGGCTACCCGTGGTGCGCGAGGAGGTTGGAGCAGAACCTCGTCTCGATCGTGATCTGGATACCAACGCCCTCCGATGAGGCCGCGATCGCTCGGGAAACTTCCGATGAGCGCGATCTTCGCTCGCTCCGAAGTGAGATCGTCGAGATGATCTCCAAGGGTTGCGACCACATTAAGTGGAGCCGAGCGGCTCCACGCCGGTACAAGTGCACCATCATCGTCGCGAACGTAGGTTCCGGTGATGCCATGTTCCGCGGGCAGTGCTCCCGTTCCGATCGTCGCCATCGCGGCAGCACTTTCCACCGGAAGCGATCCGAGTCTCCCATCGAAACTCGCAGCGCCCTTCTCGGTCAGATCGACGACACTCCGCATCTGCCGGGCATCGGACGCGGAAACCCCCTGGGCAACCATCAACACCGTCAGAGCCGGGGAACCTGCGCCGAGAGCAGCGGGGATAGGCCGGCCGGAGCGCACCTCGGGATGGGGCCGCTCAAGCCCGATCGATGCAGCGATCGTGGGAGCGATCTGGTCCAGGGTCGGGGTACCCGTTATGTCTACCCCTCGATCGAAACCCACCCCGGAGAACACGACCGGCATGGCGGTTCGGATATCCCGCGGATCCGGCCACAGCGCGTCTCCTGCCCTGACGCGATCATCACCCGAAGTGACGGCGATGACGTCCGGCGAACGACCATCGTAATAACCGTGGGTAAGGCCGGCCTTGACGCCCGCCGGCAGATCGCAGAAAGGTCGCGGATCGCCCGAAGCTCTGGCTGCCTCACAATCCACGCCGATGCACAAAGAGCGGAGGGTCACGGCCGGAAGCCCCACGGCGATAACCAGCAGGGTGAATAGGCCAACCCGACGATCCAAGGTCGCCTTCACGATCGACGCTCCACCGGCTTCATCCGCGGCCCATCTCCACACTGGGCATCGGCCACGGAGGCGAACCGACGCATCGTCAGCTGCCTGCCGATCTCTCGGAGCGGTGATCGCTCTCGATCTTCTTTCCCTCGACCACTTCACGAAGCGATTCGAGGCTTCGTTGTTCTCTATGAAGGTTGTTGCGGATCAGGCGGCCGGCCAGAACAACGATGAGTACGAGACCGATGCCGATCCAGATGACATCCACTGATGGATCCTCCATCCGATCGATGAGCAAGACATCGAAACCGGAGGAGATCAGATCAGCAGAGGCAGAAAGGGGTCGATCCCTTCAGACAGGGACACCGGACGTGGAACGATAGGCACCGGCGCGAACCTTCCCCGGTCGACGGACGAGGGGTCGTCGTACGGATCTCGACGGATGCCGAGACCGATAACGACTAGCGAAAGGAGCGCGAGGATGGTGGCCCCGAAGACGAGGCCATCGGCGTCACCGTCATGGTGGGCCGCGGCGAGGTGCAGCCCGCAGACCACGAAGAAGACCGCGATCAGCAGAAGGATAAGAAGCTGCACGCCGAGCGACCGCCGGCGGAAGGATCTCAGAACCATCGCAGCAAATATACCGGGCCTCCCGATAGACGGAACCCGTACCGAGGCAACCACGGGCCGGTCACGGGCTCGGATCCTGGCGAGAGGCCGACCGCCTGAGCAGGAGCTCGACGTGCGAAACCAGCTCCTGCTCGGAGACGGCCCCAAGTATGACGACGCCTTGCTGGTCACCGGTGTCCGAACCCGAGAAGGCTCCTACGAACCTCCAGCGA
>JBKHYB010000183.1:0-4230 GCA_046565725.1 Actinomycetota bacterium | reverse complement strand
GGCCCCCAGCCCGAGGATCGCTAACACTGCGGTTTGAGCCGATGAAGGTTCCGCAGGGGCGTCCAGCGTCCGGCGGCCGTCCTGGTATCCGGCCCTCTCGCCGAGGCTATATCCGGCGAACATCAGCATCCCCGCGGCGATAAGAGCGAGCAAGATCTGGATCGATCGGATCGTGCGGCGCTGCCTGCCGACCCCGACCGGGCCGCGATAGGCACCTCCAACCATTCCTCTCTTCATAACGTCGCGAGTGTAAATGTCCGAGGAGCCCCCGGACGCGACGAGACCCCGGCGAACCGGGGTCTCGCAGGGTTCAGTCGGACGGACTAGCCGTTGACGTGGCTCTTGAAGCCTGCGCCCGGCTTGAAGGCCGGAACATCGGCGGCCGCGACCTGGATGGTCTCTCCGGTCTGCGGGTTACGGCCGGTACGAGCGTTGCGGTGACGCTTCTCGAAGGTGCCGAAACCAGGCAACGAAACCTTGTTCCCGGACTTCACCTCATCCTGGACGTGGCTGATGAACGAGTCCAGTACATCACCTACAGTGCGCTTGCTCTCGCCGGTCGAAGCAGCAACGGCGTCGATCAGTTCACCCTTGTTCAAGACTTACTCCTCCCTCACAGCTTCCAGGCCCCTCGTTCGGGCCGGACGGTGTTTGCATCGGCCACCATATAGGCGAGAACCCTTATCCGACAGGCTTTCCGGGCGCGATGGGGGAAGAAATCCGGTCCTTCGCCGCCATACGGGGCCTTTTCTTCCAGGACCTGGGAATCTCAAGGTAGTCGGATCGGTTCGGCCGCCGCCTGTACCGCCACCGGAAGCTCGTCGATACCGGCCAGGCGCAACAGCGTGGTTGGGACCGTGGACCGCATGGTGACCACCACCCGGCGCGGAGCGAGCGACACGTGCACCTCGGCGACGATCCCTCGCTCTCTCAGCGACCCGAACGCTGCTTCTCGGGCGTCCGAGGGAGCCAATCGCAGCTGGGCGTCCTCATACAAAGCCCGCTGATCGAGTGACATGGCCGCTTCGGAGACAGCCGCGTCGGCCGCCGATTGCAGGGTGCGGCGAAGCAAGAACGCTCTGGTTCCGTCCACCGCGATCCCGGCCACCGCGAAGGTCACGACGGCCATGCCGATCACGAAGACCGATGCCTGACCGCCTTCAGCGGGTCGCACTCGCGTACCTCTGGATCGCCGCGGTGTGAACCGCCTCGACCCCGATCGACGCCACGTCGAGCGATCCCAGCAAGGGGATCTTCAGAACGGGCACGCGATAGGAGACCTCGATCGATACCCGCGCCCCTCGCTGGAAGCCCCGCGGGGCGTGGATCGACAGGTCCGCACCCGACGCATCCAGCCCATGCGCGCGGAAAGCCTCCATCAGGGCACGCTGAGGCACATCCGGCGTGACGCCTCCCGGGGCCCTCGAGACCGATGCGCCGACCGAACGAGCCGCGGACGTAGACGCGAGGGCTGCCCGATGAAGTTCGGCGAGTACGGAAAGTGTCCATATGAGAGGAACCATCAGGAGGAGTCCGAGCAGCAGGGTCTCCACGAGACCGGTGCCCCGCTCGCTCCGGATGGGGCTCACGGAAGCCCTGCCGGCCTGGACGCGCTCGCGACGACGTCCACCGGAACCTCGATCGGCACGATGCCCAGCGGCCTGATAGCAGCGCGAACGGAGACGTCGAGGACGACTTCGGCCCCCACGGTCTCGGAGGTCGTCTCGACCACGGCGATCCGCACCGCGCCGCCCGCCGCGTCTTGGATCACCTTGGTAGCGATGGCTCGGGCCTCGTCCAGGGTCCTCCCTCTTTCGACCGCCGCTCGGACCCCCTCATGCGCAGCGGACAGCACGACGTTGCGCGCGTAGAGCGTCAGACCGACCTGAGCTACCCCCAACACCAGGAGCATGGTGATGAGCAAACCGAAGATCGCATCGACGACGGCTGCGCCGTCGTCGTTCAGCACCCGATGCTTCCGCATACCGACGACAGGGCCGATCGCACGATAGCGACGAGTTGCTCCTGGGCGACGCCCCAGATGACAACCACCAGAGCCGAGGTCATGAGCACGACCAAGACGCACCGCAAGGATGGTCTCCCCTTCCATCCCATCCGCGTCGGCTCCACCCAGCCTTGGTCCGAAGCGGGCGACCCTCCCCCTCCTCCGCCCGCTCGGACCCAGGCAACCAGATCCGCGGACGCCTCAGACCTGATCCAAGACGATCGTCGTCGGCCCACTCCGAGCACCGGCGCCAGTGAAGCGCGGGGGTGGAGAACGAACGCCGCCGAACCGAGCGCGATACCCACCGCCATCCATCCGGGGAAAGAAGTTACGCCCCTGTTCCCTCGAGTGGGCAGGGAACGGACGGAGCGACGAGCCTGCATCGGAAGGCACCCCTCCTCCGCCCGGATCAAAGAGAGCCGACGGTACGTGGTCCGGCCCGGAGACACGCTTTGGGACATCGCTGCCGAGTCACTCGGATCGGCCGACCGCGCGCGCGTCGCGCGCTACTGGCCCCGGATCCACCGCGCCAACCGGGCCGTCATCGGACCCAACCCCGGTTTCTTGGTGCCAGGCACGGTGCTGTTCCTCCCGCGAGAGGAGGTGCAGTGATGTCGAGCGATCCCTGGGGGTCGTCATCCCCTAAGGCGGTTCCCGGCGAGCGGTCACCCTTCCGTCGGATGGCGACCCACCAGGTAGATCGTCTTCCCGCGACCCTTCGCACACCGCTCGGCTCCAAGAAGGTTCGCCTGGCTCTCGCTGCGGCAACGGCTTCGGTTGTCGGACTTCTGATCCCCGGGCTGTTCGGGGGCTCGGGTCCGTCCGGGTCCCACCTCCGAACCGACCCGGCAGCGACGCCGGCCGTCGCCTCCACGACGCCACCAACCTCGCCACCTCCCGGCGACCGGATGGCCTACTACATGTCCTTCGACGAGGTGGACGGGTTGCCGCTCGACACCGAGCCCTGGACCCCGGTCGAACTGTGGGTGACGTGGGATCCCCCGATCACCGACGAACCCCTCGCACAGAAGCTGAGCAACGACGTTTACGTAGAATCGGTGCTTCCGCCCGTTGTGCCCGGTTCGGGACACGTCGTGAAGTTCTCCATCCGACACAAAGACCGTGAACCTCTCGTGTATGCCGACCGGTATGGGTCGATCAGCGTCTTCTTCGACGCGTAGCCGTCCCATTCGCAACCTTTTGCCCGCTTACTCGTTGAAAGAGTTGGGGAAGCACCCTTAATCCGCCTTCCAACTATGCCGAATGCGGACTTAGGGTGTCCGGAGCACTCGAAGGGACGGGATGAACGGATTGCGGGCAGCTAAACAACCACGCTCTCTGATAACTGCAACGACGATAAGCGTGCTGGCGATGATCCTGGCCGCTTACATCGCCGTGCCGTGGCAAGCTGCTCAAGCCGCCGAGACCCATACCGTCCAGGTGAGCGTTCCGGCTACGGGTCCCACGCAGTTCAACCCGTCATCGACCCAAGCGGTGGTAGGAGACTCGATCCGCTTCGTCCTGGTCCAAGGTAGCTCTGCAACCATCACCTCGGATAGCCCCACTCCCCTCGCCTTCCAACCATGTGGCCTCGTCGGTCAGGGATCGGAGTGCACGCGGCCATTGACCTCGGCTGGAACCATCACCTACTCCGACAAGAGGCCCAGCGGGCCGAGCGGCAGTGGGACGATCGTCGTATCCCCGGCCGCTTCCCCAAGCACATCGCCTACGCCGAGCTCGAGCCCTTCCTCTTCGCCGACCTCGTCACCGACCTCGTCACCCAGCGCGACGACCTCACCGAGTGGAAGCCCATCGGCAGAGCCCTCCCCGACAGCATCGACGTCGCCGACAGCAGAGCCGTCAGGTTCGCCTTCGACGTCGCCGACGCCGAGCCCCGGCCCGACGATCCACCCGCGCACCCTCACTCTGGCATTGCGCGGAGCCCTCATCGCCAGCGGAGAACTCGACTCCGATGACCCCGGCTGCTACATCGGAGCACCGATCGACATCCAGCGGCGGACCAAGAACAACAAGTGGAAGCGCGTTCTTCGGACGTACACCGACTCCGGAGGGCGTTACCAAACAGAGATGCCCATCCGCAGGGGCGTCTACAGAGCGAGGTCGATCCGTTTCTCATCGCCCGACGGCTCTCAGGTTTGTGCTCGGGTCTACTCCCCGAAGAAGCGTTACAGGCCCTGACCGTTTAGGGATGAATCGCACGATAG
>JBKHYB010000182.1:0-4236 GCA_046565725.1 Actinomycetota bacterium | reverse complement strand
GCGTCGGAGCGGATGTCGTAGCCGTCCCGCAGCGAGCCCGCTATGACCCAGGAGGTGATGAAGCTGAGCGGTCCTACGATCCCCCAGAGGGCCGGGTCGTACCTGACCAACGGCCGACCAACAACCGGCGCTTCGCTCGATCTGTCCACTCGCCCCTCCATCGCCGGTCCCTGTAGCTCCAGTCCTACCTCATCTCCGACCGGAAAGGGGGTCTCGGCAGGAAACCGGACATAGAAGACGAAAGGGATGCCATCGGTCGGGGTTGGACCGGTTCTTAGGGGGAGGAGTTGCCGGTGGGCCGGGGTCGGATGCGAGTCGTCGTCGCTGCGGTGGGATGTCTCTGTCTGGTGCTGGGGGTCGGTCCGGTCGGGGCCCAGGTGCTCCCCAATCCCACGGAGGGTTGTTCGGCCCCGGGAGTGGACGACGCCTGTGAGACATGGGTGGCGTCCTACCACGACGCCGCGGCCTCCCCCGATTCATCTCAATCCCCCTCCGGCGTCGCCGTGTCCCGCGATGGGACCACCGTGTATGCCGCGGTCAAGACCTCGACCGGCACCGGTTTCGATTCCAAGAGCATTTGGGCCGTCCTTGCCTACGACGCCGCCGACGGATCGCTGCTGTGGGAGAGTAAGTGGGGAGACCCGGGCCGATACAGCTTCCCTACCGCGATCGTGGCGGGACGTAACGGGCTCGTATTCGTGAGCGGCACCACGCGCTCGACCTTCGGGGATCCGGACGGACGGACGACCACGATCGCGTTCCGAGCTGACGATGGGGCGCTCGAGTGGCGATCGTCTTACGACCCGACCCCAGGCGTCGATAACGCACGCACGCTGTCCTTATCGCCGGATGGGCGCACGGTCTACGTCGCAGGGATCAGCGCCGGCACGAGTAATGCCGATCTGGATTACGCATTGCTTGCCTACGATGCGTCAACGGGGGCGGAGCTATTCGTGACCCGGTGGGCTGGCCTCGGAACCGGAGGCTCTGACTCGCCCTTCGGGCTCGCCATCTCACCGTCCGGTGCGTATGCCTACCTGACCGGCTGGAGCGACGGCCTCGGCGAATACAACGTGGACTACGGAACCGTTGCGATCCATACCACCGGTCCCTCGATGGGCCAGATCGCGTGGGATGCGCGCTACGACGGCACCCGTTCTCGCACACCGGATCAAGCGAATGCGATCGCCATCGACCCGGACGGTTCGAGGGTGTACATGACAGGACTCACGAGCAACTCCACCAGCGGACCCCCGTTCGCCGTTGACTACTCCTACGGGACCGTCGCTTACGACGCCCGTTCGGGACAACAGCTGTGGGACGCCCGCACCCAGTGGAACGGGACGATGTTCAACTCTCCCAACGCGATCGCTGCCGACAGAAGCCGCGTCTTCGTGACCGGACAAACGAAGTTGGGACCCGACAACAACGTCGGCACCGTTGCTTACGACTCCGCGACCGGCCAACAGATCTGGGCCGATAGCTACGGCGTCGCCGAACATGACCTGGAGCTCGGGAAAGCCCTTGCCGTGTCGCCGCGCTCGGAAGGCGTCTACGTGACGGGCATATCGAGTAGCTCACGCACCAAACAGGTCTTCTTGAACCAGACCCAGAGCGGAGATCAACTCACGATCGGCTACGACCCCCAGAGCGGACAACGCGACTTCGTCGCCCGCTTCAACTCGTCCGGTTACGACTACAACGTCGGGCACGATGCGGTCGTTTCGCGTGACGGTTCGATGCTCTATCTGAGCTCGTCCCTCAAGCACAACATCGACTTCGACTCCAACTTCTACGACTCCGGCGTCATCGCCTATGAGGTAGGTGAGTCCATACCTCCGCCCCCCGACGAACGACCGACGACGACCCGCTTCACGTCGGCCACGTCAACGGTCGTCCAGCACACCGACGACGCGACGTTCGAAGCCGAAGTCACCGATGACACCGGCGCACCTGTGGCCAGAGCCGAAGTGATGTTCACGATCGGTTCGGGCGAAGCGCGCTCGTTCACGGCGATCACCGACGATGCAGGGATAGCGCGCGTCACGGCTGCGATCACCGAGGCCCCCGGTGCGCACCAGGTGAGCGCGAGTTTCGCGGGAGGTAACGACCTCTCGCCTTCCGGCGACACCCATGCGCTCGAGGTGCTCAAGGAGGACAGCGCTCTGGCTCTCTCGGTGTCGGGCAACGGCTCCCACCGGACCCTCACGGCCCGGCTGACCGACGCCGACGCTCCATCCCCGATCGAAGGTCGAGATATCGAGTTCTTCGCCGGAACCGAGTCGATCGGGACAGCACGAACGAACGAAGACGGCACGGCAACCTTGCAAACGCCTCCGGGGAGCCGCGGAGCCAAGGAGACCTTCGAAGCGAGATTCTCCGGAGACGGGTACTTCCTTGGATCGACTGCCACATCGTCGGCCGGTCCGCCCAAGCCGCTCGTTCGATGAAACGCTCTTCTGGTGCTAGCTAGACCATTGTGGCTATCGGGATAGCCCTAGAAACCTCTGTCCCCGACGGTTCGGCCGTGTTTGCATGGAATCTGGGCCATCCGGCCCGGACGTCCCCCGCGCGACGTAAGGAGAAAAGGGCGTGTCACAACACACCACAGACCAGAAACTAACGGCTGGACTTGCAGCGCTGGCAGGTGTAGGTGCGATCGCTGCAGGATTCCTCAACTGGTACAAGCTGTCTTCGGGAGGCGAAAGCGAGACCTTCTCCGGGTTGGAGTCAACGGCCGGGATGGGAACCCTCGGGCTCGGGGTCGTGATGCTCGTGTGCGCTGCCGTGCTCATGTTCCGAGGTGCAGCCTCCGGAGGCAAAGCATCTTCGGTGGTCCTGCTGATCGTCGCGCTGTTCGCGCTATTCGCTTCCGGGTACTCCGCTACATCACCCGGAGATGCGGTCGCCAGCTTCGAATCGTCTGATGTCGCCGAAACGTACGGGATCTCGGACCAAGAGGCTGAAGTATTGATCAAACAAGCGATCGAGGCCGGCGATCTTGAAGTATCGGCAGAGAGCGGAGCCTTGCTCGCGGTCGGTCCGAGCTTGCTCGGAGTTATCGCCGGCATCATGGGCATCAGGAGGTCGAAGCAGATCCGCGGAGCCACTTCCGCCGGTCCTGCCGCAGCACTTCCAGCACCTGCAGAGAACCCTTCGGTCTAAGCAGGACATCCCGTTCGCATCGACGGAGCCACCTTCCTCTAGGCTTCGTCGATGCGCTTCGGGCTCGCCGTTCCAAATTTCGCCGACTTCTCCGACGTCCATCTGATCCAGGAGGTGGTCACGTCGGCAGAAGCTTCGGGATGGGATGGGTTCTTCCTGTGGGATCACATCGCGCGATCGTCGGCCTGGGAGCCGGGACTGCCCTTCGCTGATGTCACCGTCGCACTGACAGCGGTAGCCCTGGCGACGACCAGGATCACGTTCGGCACGCTCGTGACGCCCGTGCCTCGGAGACGACCCCAGAAACTGGCCCGGGAGTTCGCCACCCTCGATCGCCTGTCGGGAGGGCGTGTGGTGCTCGGGGTGGGTATCGGTTCGCCCGTTCAAGACGAGTTCACCGCGTTCGGCGAACAAGACGATGCTCGTACGCGCGGCGACATCCTCGATGAATCTCTGGAGGCGATCCAACGTCTTTGGAGCGGCGAACCGGTCGACCTCGACGGTGAACACGTCCGGATCCACACGCCGCCCTTCCTTCCCACTCCGCTGCAACGCCCTCGTATCCCGATCTGGGCCGCGGCGCGCTGGCCGAGCACCGGCCGCACCCTGCGCCGAGCTCGAGGTCTCGACGGCATCGTTCCCATCCCCGCGAACCCCTCGGGCGACGAGCGCCTGCAGCCGGAAGACGTTGCCGAGGTTCGGCGGGCGGTGGGCGACGAACTCGAGATCGTGGTGACCGGGCACGACGATGCCGACCCGGCCGACTTCGAACGAGCCGGCGCAACCTGGTACGTCGTCGCTGCAACCGACAAGGAGAAAGCCCAAGCCACAGCAACCTCCCACCCACCTCACGGTAAGAGCTAGGTCGACAACCGGCGCTTCGCCGCGCCGGAGAGTGGTCTCCGTGGGTGTAGACATAGCGGATGGTCAAACAACCTCGGAAGATCGCGGACGGCGTCTGGCTCTGCGTCGGTGGGATACCGCCACGCATGAACGTCTATCTGATCGAGGACGACGGCGGCGGGGTCACGATGTTCGATGCCGGCATCGCCGAGATGGCCAAGGGACTGA
>JBKHYB010000181.1:0-4248 GCA_046565725.1 Actinomycetota bacterium | reverse complement strand
TCACATCTCCCTCGACCTTCACCGCGTAGGTGGGCTCGGGCTGGGTGGCCGGCAGGATGCGTACGGCCCCGGTCTTGACGTTGAAACGAGATCCGTGGAGAGGGCATTCGACCTCCATCTCGTCCGGATCGAACTCTCCCTCTGTCAGGTAGGCATGCTCGTGGGTGCAGACGTCCGCGATCGCGAACACGTCCTCGCCGACCCTGTAGAGGCCGACCAGTTCGCCTCGGACGTTCACCTGCTTCATGGTGCCGTCTTCGAGTTCGGACATCCGAGCAGCCTCGACGAAGTTAGACATGATCGGCACTCATCTCGAGGGTCTGGTTGCCTTCGACCTTGCGGCTGATGGCATCGGCGAGCTCATCCCGCACCGACTGGACACGGATGCGGTCGAGAACCTCGCCGAAGAAACCGAACACGACCAGTTTCTGGGCCGTGACGCGGTCGATGCCGCGACTCATCAGATAGAAGAGGTGCTCTTCTTCGACCGGCGAGACCGTGGCACCGTGGGTGCAGCGCACCTCGTTCGCCTCGATCTCCAACTGCGGGATCGAGCGTGCCATCGCCTCGTCGGAGAGCACGAGGTTCCGGTTGGCCTGATAGGCGTCGGTCCCCTGAGCTCCCTTCGCCACCTTGATCAGTCCGGAGTACTCGGACCGAGAGTGCTCCTTGAGAGCTCCCTTGTAGAGGAGGTCGCTGGTCGCGTGCGGCGCGGCATGACGCTGCAGCGTGCGCTGAGCGAAATGCTGGTTGGCGTCGGCGAAGTAAAGGCCGAGCATCTCAGAGAACGATCCCTCGCCCACCAGATCGGATTCGACCTGCGTCCGAGCGAAGCGGGAACCGAGGTTGACGGCGAGACTCCGCACGGTCGAATCGCGGTGTCCGGTGAAGCGCTGGGTCTGGAAATGCCGCACCCCGTTGCCCCATTGCTGCAAAGAGATGTAGCTGACGGTGGAGCCGCGGCCGGCCTCGATCTCGACCACGGAAGATGAGAGCGACGCGGTGTCCGAGTCCTCTGAACGGAACGAATCGACCACGGTGACGCTGGCGTTCTCGCCGACCACTATCGTCGCGTGCGGGAAGACCGACCCGCCCGGCGCAACGACGTGCATGACCTCGAGCGGGATGTCCACTTCGACGTTGTTCGGAACGTACAGAAGGAAGCCCTCGGAGACGAACGCTCCGTGCAGGGCGGTGAAACGATGCTCGTCCACCGGGACCTCGGTGAAGAAGTGCTCTTTGAGGAGATCGGCATGCTCTCTGATAGCGGTGCCGAGATCGACGAATACGACGCCCTTCGCGGAAAGCTCCGGGGGGAGTTTGAGGGTCTCGGTCCCCGGCACGGGGGCCGAGAAACGATCGAAGTCGAAGTCCTGGACATCCACGTAGCGCCACTCGTCGCCTTTGGGATCCGGCATGTCGAGCTTCTCGAAGAGGTCGAAGGCCGAAGCCCGCCTCTCGGTCAGCCAGCCGGGTTCGCCGAGCGCGGTGGACAGCGCCTCGGCCGCGTCTCTCGTCAGCTTCTGGGTCATAGTTGTAAAGGTCGCTCCTGACAGGTATCCGTTAGAGGCCGCAGGGAAGGTCCGGGCCTTGTGACGGGTTTCACAAATCGTCCCCAGGATATCAGGAGTTAGGCCCACCTAACCAAGTGAGGAGTACGTTGTCCAGATCCGTCTTAAGTCGCCAACCGGCCCTCCGGGGGCACCATTCCCACGGTGGGGGCCTGCTGGCGATCGCTGCCGCCGCCGTGCTGTGGGCGGTAGCGGCCAACGTGGCCAGGAGCCTGTTCGACGACGGCGTCCCGCCGGTAGAACTGGCCGCGTCGAGGGCCTGGATCGCCCTCGCCGGGCTCGGGTTGCTGAGGCCGTGGCGGGTCTCCCCCGCCCGCGGATTGTCTCGGCCCCGGCTGGTCGGCCTGGGGCTCGCCATCGCTCTGGTCAACGCCGTCTACTACATCGCCATCCAGCGACTCGACGTCGCGGTGGCGATCGTGTTGGAGTACACCGCCCGGCCCTAGTCGTGCTCTGGGTCGCCTTCACGACCCGCACCCGGCCCGCACCGGAGGTCATCGGCGCGGTGATGGCCGCCGTGGTGGGGGTGGCTCTGTTATCCGAGGTCACCTCCGTCGAACTCTCGTCCCTTGACGGCTTCGGATTGATGATGGGCATCTCCAGCGCCTTCTTCTTCGCCGCCTACACCCTGCTGTCCGAGCAGGCCAACGAGCGCTACGGGGCCGTGGGCGCGATGTTCCGAGCCTTCGCCGTAACGGCGTCTTTCTGGCTGATCGTCCAAGCCTTTCGGGGGTGGCCCGCCGAACTGCTGGAGCCTTCCAACCTGCCGCGGGTGCTGTACGTCGGCGTGTTCGGCACCATCGTTCCGTTCCTGCTGTACGTGTGGGGCATCGGCCACGTCCGCTCCGAACGAGCTTCGATCGCGGCGACGCTGGAGCCTGCGCTGGCCGGCATCATCGCCTGGCTGTGGCTCGATCAGGTGCTGTCCGGCGTGCAGATCGCCGGAGCGGTTCTGGTCCTCGGAGCCGTGATCGCCCTACAGATAGAGCGCAAGGAACAGGTCCTCGCCCCCGAGCCCTAACCCCACATCACGTCTGCGGGAAAAAAGTACGCCTCACGCATAGTTCTCTCCCGCAGAGCAGGGAGCCATTCATCCCGGTTGGTTTGCTGAGCGGGATGGGTGGGAACGAGTGCGGGCATGGGCACAGGCAAGGTTGAAGAACAGAACCGTAGGGTCCGTTCACGGACGGCGGCACTTACGGGATACGTGGAGGACGTCTTCTACGCTGCCGTCGCGTTGGCGCTACTGGTCGCGGGACTGATCCTCTTCGGAAGCGTCATCTACTCGTTCGTCGACCACCTCGGTTCGGGGCCGTTGAGCGAGAGCATCCTCGAACTTCTTGACGGACTCCTGCTGGTGTTCATCGTGACCGAGTTGATCAACACCGTAGGAGCAACGATCCGAGCCGGCGTCTTGATAACGGAGCCCTTCCTGATCGTCGGGGTGGTCGCGGCGATACGACGGCTGGTCGTTCTGAGTGCCGAGGCCAAGGATCTCCTGGGCAAACCGGAGTTCACCGACGCCATGATCGAGATAGGAGTGCTGGGGGTGGTGGTGTTGCTCTTAGGCATCTCGATCTTCCTGCTGCGGCGAACCACCCACAGCGAGCCGGCTCCCGACTACGACGCGAACGGGTGAGTTAGAAGCGCTCGTCGACGAGGTCGGCGAGCATCTCACCGATCAGCGGAGCGAACTTGAAACCGTGACCGCTGCAGGGTGAACCCACGATGATGTTGCCGTGGCCGCGCAGCACGAAGTGCTCATCTGTCGTGTTCGTGTAGAAACAGGTCTCCCGATGGTGTGGGGTCGGGTCGGCTCCCGGAACGTGGCGAGCTACCCACTCGGCGACGCGCTCGACGGACTCCTCGCTGGGTGCACCGTCCTCGTTCGGATCGGCCTCCGGTCCAGCGATGTGCTCACCGACCTTGAGACCTTGGCCGGGGCTCGGTAAGGCGTAGACGAGAGGCTCCGTCCAGTGCACGAGCGTCGGGACCGGTCCGACGTCCATCGAGTAATAGGAGACCGTCTCGCGGGTGGGGCGCACCTCGAGCTCGATACCCGCGGTCGCCAACAAAGGCTTTGCCCATGCCCCCGCGGTAACCACACAGGTGGTCGCTTCGATGGAGGTCTCCCCGATGCGAACGACCACGCTCGAGTTCTGTGGTTCGAGGGCGGTGACGGTTGTCCCCACTCGGACGTCGGCGCCGTCATCCGATGCCAACTCCGCAAGGGCGCGCCACGAATCTTCGGCCCCGACGACCGCTCCATCCGGCTGGTACAGAACATCCTCGTGGGATCCGAACCGGTAGGAGGGCCACCGCTCGTTCGCCTCCATCCCGGTAAGCATCTCTGCCGGGATGCCGAGCTCGCCCATGGCGTTCAGGTTGCTCTCGATGTCGTCTCCCAGATCCAGACCCCCCACGACGGTCATCAGGTCGCGCCCGCTCTCGGATTCCAGTTCGCGCCATAGACGGTGCGCACGGATCGCCATCTCAACGTAGTGCGGGTCCGGGTAGGAGTAGCGGAAGATGCGGGTGCGTCCGTGCGACGAGCCTCTCTTGTGTCCGATGTCGAACCGCTCGAGAAGCACCACGGAACGGCCGCGCTTCGCCAGCGATCTGGCCGTCGCACTGCCCATGACTCCGCCGCCTACGACGATGCAGTCGTAGATCACGC
>JBKHYB010000180.1:0-4251 GCA_046565725.1 Actinomycetota bacterium | reverse complement strand
GGCGCCATCGCTCAGTCCCGTGTCCTGACCGACCAACACTCCTTCCACCACCTGAAGCGCGATGTCGATGACGTCGTCTGCGAGACGACGACCGTTCGGGAAGCCGGCATTGTCTCCACCGATGACACCGAGGGAGGAGTAGCTCTCACAGGAACCCGGCTCACATGGAGGTATCGACATGTTCAGCCTCAACTGCTCGCTCGGGGTAACCCCGGCGGGCTGGTTCAGCCCTTCCACCCCGGTGAGGAAGACGGCGACGAGATCGTTGCGTGGCGTTGCCGGTGCGGGGATGCCGTAGATCGCCTCGACGAGTTTCGGAACCTCGGGGTCGGTCACGTAGTCGAGGAACTGCACGTCGTCCGTGGGCTGCGAAGCGTTGAAGCGATCCTTGTCCTTCAGCGGGATCACGACCTCGTTGACCAGCGGCATACCGAGACGTGAGACCTGAACGACCTCGCCACGGCGGCGGATCTTCCCGTCAACCTGGATGGTCTTCGCACGACGTGACGCCGTGGTCCAGACACCGACGATGGGGTTAGCGTCGGCGTCACCCCTGCGGGCGATGTCCGACTTCGGAACCTGTAGGGCGAGATGACTGACGTTGAACCCGGCGAGGGTGTCGTCGCCGACCTCGGAGAGGTCCGCCCCGTACAACAGGTCGAAGACCCGCAGATCGAGGAAGAACGGATCGTCGCTCTGACCGGCCACCGTCTTTAGGGAGCCTCTGATCTCGATCGCATCGGCCGCGAGCGCCGCGTAATCGGGCATCGAAGCGTCTCCCACGAACGACGGCGCGGCGATCGCATCGTCAACCAGCAGGGTCGAGCCCGACCGGGTGATGCGACGCAGATCGTAGGTCTGACGGAAGTTCAGATCCGGGTCGTCGAGCGACGTCACCTGCCCCGTGTTGTACAGGAACGTGTCCTTGGTCCGGTAGTTGTTCTTGAACTTCCAGCGGTATGTGATGTCCGCTTTCGCATCACCGTTGTTGTCGATGTGGACGTCGTAGTTCGTTCCGGTCGCCCACGCGTAGAAGTTCGGCCCCCCGGCGGGCTCCTGGAACGGGATCCAGTTCGACACGATCGTGACCGTGTCGGGAGCATCCGGAGAAACGAACGCGTACAGATCGGTAGCGTCGATCTGAGGATCCGCAGCTACCAGCGGTGCTTCCCTGTGGCTGGACGCGTCACTGACCCCAGGTCTCAGCGTCCCGGCGGCCACGCTCAGAGCGAGGACGGCGGCCAAACCTGCCGCCAGCACCCCCCTGATCCGCATGGCGGGTATCCGATAGTCCATAACAACCCTCCTTGACTCGGCCGGAACATCCGGTCCATCTCGGTGCTCATTCGGGCGGTGTCGACCGCTCGGATTGCCCGCGAGGAAAGATGCCGCGTACCGACTAGTCAGGAAGTCCGAGATGTCCGCAGTTGCGATAAGTGCTATGCAGATAGCGATCGCACACAAGGAGGTACACCTCGATGACACGCTTACCCGATGGGATCGAACTGACGTGGTTGGGTCACGCGACCTTCCGGATCACGACACCAGAGGGGCGCCGGTTGCTGGTCGATCCGTGGGTCATGAACAACCCTGCGTGCCCGGACGAGCTTAGGGACCCGGGCGACATCGACGCGATGCTCATCACGCATGCGCACTTCGACCACATCGGCGATGCCGTGGAGCTGGCGAAGTCCAAAACGCCCGAGGTCGTGTCCATCCCCGAAACCTCGCACTGGCTCGGCAGCAAGGGCGTTGAGAATCGCGTCGAGATGAACAAGGGTGGCACCGTTGAAGTTGCCGGAGTGAAGGTGCACATGACCCACGCCGTACATTCATGTGGGATCACCGACGGCGATCAGATCCTTTATGGAGGCGAAGCCGCCGGATACGTCATCGAATTCTCCAACGGCTTCAAGCTTTATCACGCAGGGGACACGGCGGTCTTCTCCGACATGGCCCTGATCGGCAAACTGCTGGCACCCGACGTGGCGTTGTTGCCGATCGGTGACTGGTACACGATGGGTCCGGTCTCGGCCGCGGAGGCGATCCGTCTGCTCGGAGTGAAGACCGTGGTGCCGATGCACTTCGGGACTTTCCCGATCCTCACCGGGACGCCCCAGCAGCTTCGCGACGCCGCAAGCGACGTCTCCGGTCTCGAGGTCGTGGACCTCGAACCGGGAGCACAGCTCGCCTGAGATGGCCGCCGCCGCACGATCGCCGGTGCTTGCTTATCAGGAACCGATGAAAGAGGCTTCCTAGATGGTGCCCGTCGTTCGACCCTACCGACCGAACGACCTCGGCCAGATCCTCGAGCTCTGGGGGCCCGACTCCGGACAGGATTCCGCGGAGCTCTCCATCGATCAACTGGTAGATCTTCTTGGAGCCGACCAAGCGATCGCGGTCGTGGCAGAGACCGGCCAGCGGGTCATCGGGGTGGCTATAGGGGCCGTCTCGAGCGTTATCGGCTGGATCTACAACGTGTCGACAGTGACCCCCGAGCAGCAAGGGACCACGCGGCATCTCCTCGAGGAGTTAGAGGCGAGGTTGACCGACAAAGGTGCCCGTAAGGTCATCACCGTTGGTCCCGACAAAGAGACCCGCGCGGTGCTCGAGGACAAGGGTTATCGGGTCACCACGCACGAGGTCATGCAGCGTGACATCTCGACCATCGCCACTCCGGCCTCGTTAGCGGAACTCGGTGGACGCATGGTCGACCCGGGTCTGTGGGATGGGCTGAGAGGCATGGATGCAGCAAAAGAGATCATCGAGAGGCGCGTGATCCTCCCCTTGGCAGAGCCGGAACTTGCTTCGAGGCACTCCGTTTCACCACCGCGGGCTATCGTCCTTTTCGGCCCGCCCGGCACGGGGAAGACCACGTTCGCAAAGGGCATCGCTTCCCGCCTGGGGTGGCCATTCGTCGAACTGCACCCGGCAGAATTGGCCGGCGAAGGGCCCGAACGACAGGCGAGTCTCCTCGCTCATGCCTTCGACCTCGTCTTGGATCTCGAAGCCGCAGTGGCATTCGTCGACGAAGTAGAAGACCTTGCAGCTCAGCGGGACAGAGAGCGGAAGGTCAATCCGAGCGTGACGAATGAGTTCCTGAAACAGATCCCCAGGTTCAGAGATGCTCCCCATCACCTGCTGGTGTGTGCCACGAATGCGGTGGCAAGTCTCGACAGCGCGTTCCTCCGCCCCGGCCGATTCGACTACGTCCTGCCGGTCGGCCCACCAGATCCGGAGGCCAGACGAGCCATCTGGACCCGATACGTGCAGCAGATCACCGACGAGGACGTCGACATCGAGGCGCTGGTGGAAGCGACCGAGCTCTTCACTCCTGCCGATATCGAGTTCGCTGCAGCCAAAGCAGCACAGCATGCTTTCGAGAAGGAGTATTTCGAGGAGTCGTCGGGGCGGGCGACGACCGAAGACTTCCTCGTAGCGATCAAGAGGACGCGACCTTCGCTATCCGATGAAACGATAGACACCTTCGCGAAGGAGACCCGGAGATTCGCTCGCGAATAGCCAGCGATCTATCGGGCCGCCACCGGCAACTCGATGACGAACGTCGGGTCTTCGGTGACGCGGACGGCGCCACCCCATTGCTCCGCAACCATCTGAGTTAAGGCCAGCGGTCGGAACCTGCGGCGGCCGGTGCGAAGTCCATCGTCGAGGTCATCGAAGGTGAGGTCGCCGGAGATCGAGATCTCGATGGCCACCCCGTCGTCGGCCGATACCTTTATCAAGGCGGGTTGCTCACCCTCGTCCGTCAGAGCGGCCCGAACCCGCCCGACCAGCGACGAGAGCAAAGCCGGGTCCACCTCGATCCGGACGTCGGGCACCTGGTCGATGCCCTCCGGCAGAGCTTCGCTCAGGACAACGACCTGCCTTGTGCCGGCCCCCTCCCCCGTTTCGATGGACTCCACCAATTGCATGTCGCGGATCGTGGCGATGGCCTCGTTAGCAGCGGTCAGCACCATGTCGAGGAATTCGTCTTGCATCCGTCGGCCCAAAACCGTGGCGAAACCGTGGATCCCCGAGATGCTCCCAGCTAGCTCGTGCAGGAGGTTCGAGGGCAGGGTCTGCTTACTCATCGCCATCCTCCAGCAGGTCCGTAGCCGCGATGGCCGCGGCCCACCCATGTTCGGGGTCCTCCACCGCCAAGCGAAGGACCCACCCTTCCTCGTGGATCGCCTCGTCCCACCGGTACCAGTTGAGTTGCCCCATGGTGGCACCGAGCTCATCCGCCACGAC
>JBKHYB010000179.1:0-4260 GCA_046565725.1 Actinomycetota bacterium | reverse complement strand
GGCAACCGAAAGGTCCCGGGTCGAGCCAGCAACCCGGCTCGAACGAGGGCACCTCCTTGCCGGCGTACGACACGAAGTCCCCGCCGTCGCCGATGACGATCGCGTTGCGGTCGAGCAGTGGAACGAGTTCTCCGTAGACACGCATGGGGTGGATCGGGCGCGCATCGCTCCGCAACTCCTCGGCCGCCTTCGCTACCTTCTTGTCCTCTTCCCGGCGCAGCATCTCGATCCAGTCGTCCGCCTGAGGCTTGCCCTCGAACGCGTCCTCGATGGCCGCGAGCGCAACCCCGGCCGGCGCACGGATCCCCGCCGCGAGCTGAACGTGTTCCGCCGGCCCCTTCGAATCGATATGAACGATGCCGGCCCCGAACGCGAAGTTCTGACCGAAACCGAGACGGAAGTCGAGTGGGGTGCCGACCACGATGACGAGGTCCGCGTTGCCCATCGCTTTCCCGCGGCTGCGGGAGAACGCCAGAGGGTGATCCGCTGCGAGACAGCCCCGGCCCTGACCGTTCATGTAGACGGGTACGCCCGCACGCTCCGCCAAGACCCGCAGAGCGTCTTCCCCTCGTTCGATCCAGACCCCCGAACCCGCGATGATCACGGGCCGCTCCGCCTCGGCGATCAATTTGGCAACGGTGGCGACCGCCTCGCGGCTGGCAGCGTCGATCTCGAAGTCATGCTGTTCGGGCGTGGGGATCTCGATATCCGCCTGGTTGAACAAGACGTCTAGCGGGAAGTCGAGGAAGCGGGGGCCGGTGGGGGGTGTGAGAGCGGCCAGCGCCGCCGCGATCACGTCTCCCGCTACCTCCTCGGTTGCCGTCACCGTCTTGGCCGGGGCGATCGGGTCGACGAACGGCACGTGATCCATCTCCTGCAGGCTCCCCTGCCCCCAACGGAACATCGGAGCCCGGCCTCCCAAGACCAGCACCGGTGCGTTGTTGAAGGCGGCCTGCGCCATGGGGCTCATCGCGTTGGTCACCCCGGGTCCGGCGGTTACGGCCGCCACCCCCAGTTCCCTCTTGAGGCGTGCCCAGGCTTCGGCCGCGAAGACGGCGTTCTGCTCGTGGCGGACGTCGACCAGGTCTATCCCGTCCTTAACGCAACCGTCGAAGATCGGGAAGATGTGTCCTCCCGAGAGGGTGAAGACCTTAGACACACCGAGCGCCTTGAGCGCTCCCGATACGGCTTGACCGCCGTGGCCCTGTTCGCTCATCGCCGCAGCCTACGCTACGGGCCTCTGTGACCTCGTGTGGTTACTCGCCGCTCGAACGGCGGACGACCGTGTCTCCGATCGAAGAGGTCTCCCCTGAGGTGCGCCGGATCACTTCGTCGGACTCGGGATCCATCGTCGCCGGGTCCAGCGTTCGAGCCTCCGAATCCTCCAGGGACCTGAACGCCATCCGCCGAGCCCCCGCCAGATCCCCGGGATCCAGACCGTTCTCGGACGCGTTGCGGAGAAGCTTGTGCGCGAGCGCCTCCACGCGCTCGTCGATCGGGTCGCCTGCAACGCCCCCGCCGGTCTTGTCGGCCACTTGACCCCCTATCCGGTGCTTCTCGTTCAGTTGCTGTTGAGGGAACCTACCTCCCAGGTGTCCCCCGAAGTGAGCAACCGCGAGAGGTCGCCCGGGCCTTGATCGGCAGCCGCCCTTCGCAGCTGCTCCTCCATCCCGTCACCGTAAACGGGCCGTTGAACGTCCCTGAATACGCCGAGCGGGGTCGGCATCGTGGGGCCGCTGGCCAGACGGGACAGCGAGAAGGCGAGACCAGGGTCCTCGTGATGCTCATCGTGAACCAACAGCCTGTCCTCGCCGACGTCTTTCACGTCCACGACACCGAGGCTGCCGTCGGGCTTGATGACAACGCCCTTCGAACCGTCCTCACCGAAGCGGATCGGCTGTCCGTGCTTGAGGTAGATGCGGTCACCGGTGGCACCACCCTTGCTCGTCAAAGCGATGAAAGCGCCGTCGTTGAAGATGTTGCAGTTCTGATAGATCTCGACGAAAGCGGCCCCGCGATGGGCCGCAGCCCGCCTGATGATCTCGGGAAGCTGCTTGCGCTCGATGTCCATCGTGCGGGCGACGAAGGTGGCCTCGGCCCCCAACGCCAACGAGACCGGGTTGAAGGGACGCTCGAGCGATCCGAACGGTGTCGACTTCGTAACCTTCCCCTGCTCCGACGTGGGTGAATACTGACCCTTCGTCAGCCCATAGATCTGGTTGTTGAACATCAGGATCTTGATGTTCACGTTGCGCCGAAGCGCGTGGATCAGGTGGTTCCCACCGATAGAGAGGCCGTCTCCGTCACCGGTAACGACCCACACCGTCAGATCCGGGCGAGCGGTAGCGAGCCCCGTCGCGATCGCGGGTGCTCTCCCGTGGATCCCGTGCATCCCGTAGGTGTTCATGTAATAGGGGAACCGGGAGGAACAGCCGATCCCGGAGACGAACACGGTCTTCTCCCGCGCTATGCCAAGCTCCGGCATCACGCTTTGAACCGCCGAGAGGATCGCGTAGTCACCGCACCCAGGGCACCAGCGGACCTCTTGATCGGATGCGAAGTCCTGCCGCGTGAGCGTTCCCACACCGCCCGAGCCCTCGGTCACTCCCCTGCCCTGGATCACTTCGTCGGCCACCTACATCAGCTCCAATAGTTGTTCTTCCAGCTCGCCTGCCCGGAAAGGCAAGCCCTTCATCTTGTTGATGGAGATCGTGTCGATCAGGAACTCAGCTCGGATCAGCCTCGACAGCTGGCCCATGTTCATCTCGGGGATCACGACCGTATCGAACCTCCGCAGTACGGCTTCGAGGTTCTTGGGGAAGGGATTGAGGTGTTTGAGGTGCGCCCTCGCCACCTTCTTGCCCCGGAGACGCAACCGGCGGACCGCGGCTCCGATGGCTCCGTAGGTCGACCCCCACCCGAGGATCAGGATGCTGGCTCCTTCGTCGGCATCGAACTCGAGTGGCTCGATGTCTTCCTCGATCGCCTTGATCTTCGCTTGCCGGAGCTTGGTCATCAGCTCATGGTTGTCGGGGTCGTAAGAGATGTTCCCCGTCCCATCCGCCTTCTCAAGACCGCCGATACGATGCTCGAGACCAGGGGTGCCGGGGATCGCCCACGGCCGGGCCAGCGTCTCTTCGTCACGCAGGAACGGCCAGAAGTCGTCGCCGACGTTCGGCTGGCTGGCGAAGCGGGTGGAGATGTCCGGCAACTTGTGCACCGACGGTATGCGCCACGGTTCGGCGCCGTTGGCGAGGTACCCGTCGGTCAACAGGATCACCGGTGTCATGTACTTGATCGAGATGCGAGCCGCTTCGATAGCGGCCCAGAAACACGATGGAGGCGAGTAAGCGGCCACGATCGGCAGTGGCGCCTCGCCGTGACGTCCGTACATCGCGTGCAGCAGATCGCTCTGCTCCGTCTTCGTCGGCAGCCCGGTGGATGGGCCACCTCTCTGGACGTCGACGACGATCAACGGGAGCTCCATCGACAGAGCCAAGCCGATCGCCTCGGACTTCAGGTCGAGGCCCGGACCGGAGGTGGTGGTAACCCCCAGGTGGCCGCCGAAGGATGCACCGATAGCCATCGACCCGGCCGCGATCTCGTCTTCCGCCTGAACGGTGCGCACCCCGAAGTTCTTGTGCCGGGAGAGTTCATGAAGGATGTCCGACGCCGGAGTGATCGGATAGGAGCCGAGGAACAGCGGGAGCTTCGCCTGCACGGAGGCCGCGATGAGCCCGTAGGCGAGAGCCTGGTTGCCGGTGATGCGGCGGTAACGCCCCGGAGCCAGAACCGCGGGCTTGACCTCGAAAGCGGCCAGCTCGGCGGTCTCTCCGAACGCGTTCCCGGCCTTCAGGCAGGCGATGTTCGCTGCGGCGATCTCGGGCTTCTTGGCGAACTTCTTCTCCAGCCACGCGACCGTGGGTTCCAACGGACGCGAGTACATCCACGAGATCACCCCAAGAGCGAACATGTTCTTGGATCTCTCGGCCTCTTTCTTATTGAGGGCGAAGTCCTTGACCGCCTCGATCGTCATCTTCGTCATAGGGATCTTGTAGACCTGATAACCATCGAGGCTGCCGTCGGTGAGGGGGTTGTCTGGATAGCCGGCCTTTTCGAGGTTCTTCCGTTCGAAGGCGTCCTCGTTGACGATCAACAGTCCCCCGACGACCAGATCCTTGAGATTGGCCTTTAGGGCTGCAGGGTTCATCGCCACCAGCACTCCCGGCTGATCGCCCGGCGTGAGGATGTCGTGGTCGG
>JBKHYB010000178.1:0-4262 GCA_046565725.1 Actinomycetota bacterium | reverse complement strand
TCCGGGTTCCTATCGTGACCGAGCTGCCGTGTTCCCCCATATCGTTCTTGATGAGCCCAACCAACCGTCACCGGACCACCTACGACGCCCGCGAACCGCCGTGTTCGCGGGGAGACTCTTGCCTTGGAAAGGCGTATCGCTTGCGCTTCGGGCCATATCGCTGAGTCCGGGGTGGCACCTGACGATCTGCGGAGACGGCCCCGACCGCGCGCGGCTACAACGCCTCGCAGGAAAGCTTGGTCTCTCCGATCGAGTGACTTTCGCAGGCTGGCTACCGCGGCAGCAACTGCGGTCGGTCTTAGGTTCATCGGAGGTCTTCCTTTTCCCCAGCCTTCACGATGAAGGCGGCTGGGTGGTTACGGAAGCTCTTCAAGCGGGGGCTGCTGTCATCTGTCTGGACATCGGCGGACCACCCGAGTTGGTATCCGGGTCCGGGGTGGTGGTGGCTGCATCGGGTTCGATGGAGGACATCGCCCAGCGCCTGGCCTCCGCACTCGACCGCGCCCGGCCCGGAACCCAGACGAACGGTGCGGATCGCTTCCTGATCGACAACAGGACCGAAGAACTCCATCTGCTGCTCGAAGCAAGGTTCCCGGAGCTGTTCGCCACCCGCACACCACAGATGATCCCCGAGGAGGCGGCCGGTGGCCGAGCCCAACTCTAAGGTCCTCCGCTCCGCATCACGCTCCCACATCCCACGAGTGGTAGTCGTCGGACATCACACGGAGCCCGATGCTGCCCTTCAGATCAGAGCGGTGGGCGAAACGTCGGGGATCTGGACGGCACTTGCAGAACGGGGCGTTGACGTCATGAGGATCTGCCCCGCGGTCGGGGACATGGATCCCGGACCGATCGACGATCTAGCAGATACGGGTGTAGCGGTGCTAGCGGATCGGCTCTCACCATCCCGACCTCCGATCAGGGCCCGTTTCCCGGGGATACACGATTCTCTGGCCCGGCTTAAGCCGGGGATCGTTCACGTACTGGGCGAGCCGTGGCAGTCGGGGGTGGCGTCCACCGTCGAAGCGGCTCGCGATCTAGGGATCAAGGTTGGTGTCCATTTCGCAGAGAACGGCCCCGGTCTGGCCGGCGCTCAAGGACTGCTCAAGAAGTTCAGAGGGCGCAAGGTCGTCGAAGGGGCGGACTATCTCGTCGGCTGGTCGGATGCGGCGGCGTCGCTGGTCGACAACGTCTGGGGTTCCAGCAGCCCCACGACCGCTTTCCCCGCCGTTGGCATCCCCGCAGATTTCTTCGAGATCGCTCACACTCCCCCCTCCCACCCAACCGTGGCTTTCGTCGGACGGTTCTCGAGGGAGAAGGGCATCGATGATTTCCTGCAAGTAGCTCGGAGATTGCGAGGTTACGGATTCCACGCGCTGGTGGTCGGAGGTGGCGAGCAAGAGCACCTTGTAAAGCAGGCTGCAGAAGAAGGGATCGTCGAGCACGTAGGGACGATCGAAAGGTCTCGCCTACCCATCATCTTTGCGAGAACGACGGTGACGGTCGTGCCGAGCATCGGATCATGGATGAGAGGGCCACTCGGAACACGCATCCCCGTTGCCGAACAGTTCGGACGTGTAGTGGTCGAATCACTCGCGACCGGCACCCCCGTTGTGGGGTACCAGACCGGAAGCATCGCGGAGACTCTTGGGCCGGGCGGGCTACTCGTTCCCCAGGGCGCCGTGGACGAGCTAGCCAACGCGATCGTCACTCTGGTCGCTGATCGGCAGCGCTATGCGCGGGCCGCAGCTGAAGGAAGAGCCTGGGCCCAACGATTCTCGGACGAGTCATTGGCTCAACGGCTCATAGATGTCTGGGAGACGTTGTGATCTCCCGGCCTTCACTGCCATCCAGAACCGGGCCGTTCCTCGTCTCGTTATCGGCCGCCGTCATGGCCGGGCTCATAACGGCCGAACTCATCCAGCGTTCCCCAGGGGATCTGGCCGTCCTGGGGATGGGGGCCGGGATCGGGATAGCGATCGTCGCGGCCGCCGTAGCCGATCGTCACTCACTCGCCGTTCTGTACTCGGGGGCCGCGCTACTGACGGGCGCACTCGTCGACCTACCCACGGCTTCGAGCTTCGCAGGGATCTCCGGCCTGGGAGCACTGACGATCCTGCTGGCGGGCCTCGGAGTGCTCATGGCTGCGTACGAGCGATCTCGAGGGGCGGGGGGCTGGCTGTTAGCAGCCACGGTCTGGGCTGCGGCCGGCTTCATCTGGGCACCTATCACCCTCAGCGGCTTGCAGACCGTTCTCGTCATGCTGGTCTTTCTCCTCTGCATCCGATCGGCTTCGGCTGCCTCAGCCAACAAGGGGGCGATCACCGTCGACCGCGCGATGATCGTTGCGATCCTTCTGGGTTCTGGCTTCTATGCCGCTACGGTGATCATGAACGGACCAGGCTCCAGCGGCCTGGTGTCTCCTCGGGCCTTCGGGCTCTCTGGACTGATCTTCGTCGCATGGCTCCTGGCCTCGGTGCGCTATCGAAGCGTCCACTACCTCTGGCTCCTAGGACTCGTCTGCACCTTGATGCTTCTGAGCCTGTCCAGAGCGGCGATCCTCACCGCCTTCCTGGTGATGCCGCTCACGTGGATCGCGTCGAACGGACGGATCCGGATCCTTCGAACCTTCGTCGTCATCGCATCCATCGCGGCGATCTTCTACGTTCTTTTCCACAACGTCGCCACGTTCAGAGAGCGCTTCACAGAAGGCGACGTCGTCCAAGTGGCGGGAAGCCTCAACGTGAATGCTTCCGGCAGGTTCCAGATCTGGCCACTTGTGTGGGATTCAGCGAAAACCTCTCCCCTGTTGGGACACGGAGCCGGCAGCGCGGCCGTCTTGACGGACCGAACCTTCGATTCGATAGGTCACCCCCACAACGACTACCTGCGGATGTTCCACGATTTCGGCATCGTCGGATTATCGATGTGGGTCGTAGGGATCACCACACTTGTCGGTCGGACGGCGCGTGCCTGGAAGCGCGCCGATCTCCTTGGTCTTCCGGAAGCTCGTCTCCATCTGTCTGCCCTGTTGGCACTCATCGCCGTTTCGATCTCGATGTTCACCGACAACAGCATGACCTATCTGTTCGTGATGGCTCCGCTCGGGATACTGGTTGGCCTATCGGTTGGAACAGCCAGGAGGATGGCGTGAACATCCTCGTACTGCACTCCAATTACACCTCCGGTGCGGCATCTGGAGAGAATCAGGTCGTTAGTGACGAGATACGGCTCCTCAGGGACGGTGGGCACTCCGTACAGGTCCTTGCCCCGACCCCGGAGGTATCGAAGCCATCCGATATGGCACGTATCGCGGCAGGCGCTCTCTGGGGTCGCCACAGTGCTGCGCAGGTGAGAGAGGCCATCACGAGACATCACGTGGACATAGTCCACTGCCACAACCTCTATCCGATGCTCTCGCCAACCGTCATAAGGGCGGCTCACGAGATGGATCGTCCCGTCGTCATGACACTCCACAACCACAGGATGATGTGCCTCAACGGCACCCTTCTTCGAGATGGTCACCCCTGTGAGGACTGCGTCGGAAAAACCCCGTTGAGTGGCGTTATCCACGGGTGCTATCGAAACTCAAGGCCTGAGAGCGCCTTGCTCGCCACATCCATCACGATCCACCGACGGGCCGGCAGCTTCGCGTCCGTAACGCGCTACCTCGCCGTTAGTGGATACATCGCCAAGCGCCATATCGAGATCGGGATACCCCGGGAACAGATCGCCATCAAGCCAAACTTCGCCTGGCCCGGGAAGAAAAGGATGGGACCGGGGCTTTACAGCCTGTACCTGGGCAGATTCTCGGAGGAGAAGGGCGTCCTCGAACTCGTACGCTCCTGGAAGCCGCGTTACGGGAAGCTGCTCGTGGTTGGCGAAGGTCCGCTACGCGAGGACTTGAACCGGATCAGCGACCCCAACATCGAGGTTAGGGACTCGGTTCAGCCCGAAGTCGCCCGTGACCTGATCTCGGAAGCAAGAGCCGTTCTCGTTCCATCCTTGTGTCACGAGGGGTCTCCCCGAGTCGTCCTAGAAGCTTTCGCCTCGGGGGTTCCCGTCATCGCGTCTCGGATGGGCGCCCTACCCGAGCTGATCGAAGAGGGCCGGACCGGATATCTATTCGATCCCAGGTCTCAGGTCGAACGTGACGCGGCGCTTGCCCGGCTCACCAACGATGAGGAACTCGTCGCTATTGGTTCCCATGCATACCGGCGGTGGCACAGGTACTACTCCCCCGCAGCCGGACTTAGCGGACT
>JBKHYB010000177.1:4050-4271 GCA_046565725.1 Actinomycetota bacterium | reverse complement strand
GCGTCGGCTGCTAGACGCCTGATGGACGACGGCGTGCCTCGCTCCCAGGCCCTGCAGGACGTAGCCCGCACCTTCGGAGTGGCGAGGCGCAAGGTCTTCGACGCTCTGATCGGAGACCGCTAGACGCGGACGAGGGCCCTCCAAGAGGGCCCTCGGAGGAAGTTCCGTTCGGGTTTACGAGGTCTGGACCGTCTCGGTGTCCGGGAGCCGGACCTCGATAC
>JBKHYB010000177.1:0-4040 GCA_046565725.1 Actinomycetota bacterium | reverse complement strand
TACGTCCCATCGTCCCGAGTTCGCCGGCGCAGCCCTCGCATACCTTGCGGTCCCGGAACTCGATCGAGGGGTCTTCGGCCCCACAGAACAGACAGGTGTCCTGCCGCTTCTGAAGGATGATCTGCTCGCCCTGCACGGAGATGTCGAGCTGGTCGCCTTCTCTTATGCCGAAGACCTTGCGCAGCTCGGAAGGGAGAACGATCCGACCCAGCTCATCGATCTTGCGCACCACGCCTGTCGACTTCATGACGCCCCTCTTTCTGTGAGTACCTGGTAACTACGCTATTTTCCCCTTGAAACGCTCAAAGTCAAACATTTCCGGGAGATTACGGTCATCAACCTCAGTCGTTGACTCACGCCACTACCGCCACAGGCCGGAGGCCCCGTATCCTTGAGACCCCACGACTTCAAGGCCCACAGCAGGAAGGAACCTCCAGGATGAGCGATGACGTGTTCTACGTCACCACTCCGATCTATTACGTGAACGACGTGCCGCACCTCGGGCACGCCTACACGACCGTGGCGGCCGACTTCATCAGCCGCTTCCGCCGCATGGAGGGGCGGCAGGTCTTCCTCCTGACCGGCACCGACGAGCACGGCCAGAAGATCCTGCGGACGGCCGAAGAGAAAGGCCTCACCCCCCAGGAGTGGACGGACCAGATCCTGCCTCGCTGGACCGAGGTGTGGGAGGCGCTTCAGATCTCCAACGATGACTTCATCCGGACTACCGAGCCCCGCCACGAGGGCCCGGTGCAAAGGTTCGTCCAAGACCTCTACGACAAGGGCGAGATCTACCTCGGCACGTACGAGGGTCTCTATTGCGTGGGGTGCGAGGCCTTCAAGACTCCAGACGAACTGGTGGATGGCAAGTGCCCTTTGCACGGGACCGAACCCGAGGTCGTGGAGGAAGAGAACTACTTCTTCCGGCTTAGCAAGTATGCGGAGGCCCTGATCGAGCTCTACGAGAGCGACGAGCGAGCGATCATGCCCGAAGCTCGCCGGAACGAGATACTCGGCAAGCTCCGTCAGGGTTTGGAAGACCTCTCGATCTCCCGGGTGTCTTTCGACTGGGGAGTGAAGCTTCCGATGGACCCGAGCCACGTCATCTACGTCTGGGTCGACGCGCTCCAGAACTACATCACGGCCATCGGGTACGGCAGCGACGAGCAGAGGTTCGAGCGGATCTGGCCTGCCGACATCCATTTCGTCGGTAAGGACATCCTGTGGTTCCACTCGGTGATCTGGCCGGCGATGCTGATGGCGCAAGGCCTCCCGCTCCCGCGAACCGTGTACGCGCACGGTTTCCTGCAGGTGGGCGGCGAGAAGATGAGCAAGTCCAAAGCGACCGGGATCAGCCCTCACGATCTCATGGAGACCTTCGGGTCCGACGGCTACCGCTACTACTTCATGCGGGAGATCAGCTTCGGCCAGGACGGCTCGTTCTCGTGGGAGTCGATGGTCGAGCGCTACAACTTCGATCTCGCCAACGACTTCGGGAACCTCGCTCAGCGAGTGCTGTCGATGACGTCGCGGTACCTGGACGGGCTCATCCCCCGACCTCCCGATGCCGGCGAGCTCACGGAGGCCGAACTTCGTCTGCGGGACTCGTTCCGCGAGGCGCTCTCGGCGATGAAGGAAGCAGTGGATCAGATCTCGCCGACCGAGGCCCTCAAGGCGTGCTGGGGCTTGGTGCGCAGATCGAACTCCTACGTCGAAGAGGTCGCACCGTGGGCGCTCGCCAAGGATCCAGAGCAGAGCAGGCGCCTGGAGGTCGTTCTCTACTGCCTCGCCGATACCGTCCGTCTGCTGGCCCTGATGACGGCTCCGATCGTCCCGAAGGCCGCGGACGAGCTGTGGCGCAGGCTCGGCCTCGATGGTTCGGTCCACGACCAGACCTTCGCGCTGGCCGAGCCGGGCCTGCTTCCCGAAGGCATCAAGGTGGCCACGGGGGATCCGCTGTTCCCTCGGCTGGACGCATAGTCGAGCCGTGTGGTTCGACACCCATTGCCATCTCTACGACATCGCTGAGCCGCGCGATGCCGCGGCCCGGGCCCGGGCCGCGGGGGTCGAGGGCATCGTCGTGGTCGGCGTCGATCCCAGCACTTCCCGAGCCGCTCTGGATCTGACCGGCGATGGGATCTGGGCGGGTGCGGCGTGGCACCCGACCTCCGTCAAGGGTTGGAAGGACGAGTGGGCGGACGAGATCGACGACCTCTTGTCGGATCCGAGGGTGCGAGCAGTGGGGGAAACGGGGATCAACCTGTACTGGGACAAGACGTACCTCGACGATCAGGTTCGCGCACTCAGGGCGCACATCGCTCTCAGCAAGAAGCACGACAAGGCTTTGGTCCTTCACACGCGCGACTCGGTCGACGAAACCATCGAGGTATTGAAGTCGGAGGGTCCTCCGGCTCGGTTGATCTTTCACTGTTGGTCTGGGGCGCTGCCCCAGTTGCGGGCCGCACTCGAGCTCGGCGCGTTCATCTCCTTCGCCGGCAACACCACCTTCAAGAACGCAGACGAACTGCGCGAGGCCGCTCGCGCCGTACCCGCCGATCGCATCTTGATCGAGACCGATTCCCCCTATCTGTCGCCGGTCCCTCATCGCGGCAGACCGAACGAGCCCGCTTTCGTCGTGCACACCGGCGAGGCTCTTGCGCTCGCCCGAGACGTTCCGACGCAGGACTTCGCGCGGTGCACCTCAGCTAACGCCGCGGCCGTCTTCGGGATCTGATGTCTGATGGATGACGCTGCACTCATCGGAGCCCGACGCATCCGGGGATTGCTCGACGCCAACCAGGTGAGGTTGACGAAGTCCCTCGGCCAGAACTTCGTGATCGATCCGAACACGATCCGCAAGATGGTGTCCGCCGCCGAGGTGAGTCCCGACGATCACGTTCTCGAGATCGGCGCGGGCGCCGGGTCCCTAACGCTGGGCCTTGCGGCTGCGGCGCGACGGGTGACTGCGATCGAGATGGACAAACGATTGGCGCCGATCCTCGATGCCACCCTTTCGGGGGCAACCAATGTCGAAGTCGTCTATGGAGACGCTCTTGTGGTGAGCCTGTCCGATTACCGGGCCGACACGGTGGTCGCGAACCTCCCCTACAACATCGCCGCGACGGTAGTGATCAAGATCTTGGAGGGATGCCCCACGGTCAGGTCGATGACGGTCATGACCCAGAAGGAAGTAGCAGAGCGACTCGCCGCGGAGCCGGATTCGAAGACCTACGGTCAGACCTCCGTCCTGGTTGCTTTCGACGCGGGGGCGCGCACGAAAGGGAGCGTGTCCCGCAACGCGTTCTTCCCGGTGCCGAACGTCGATTCCTCCATCGTTCGCCTAGACCGGCACCCACCACCGGAAGTCGACAGGCTGGTCTTCAAGGATGTCGTGAAAGCCGCGTTCGCCCAGAGACGCAAGACCGTCAGGAACTCACTGGCAACGTTGGGTGGAGGCATCGACGTGGAGGCCGCACTGCGAGAGGCCGAAGTAGATCCCGGCGCGCGGGCCGAGGTGTTGACGGTCGACGACTTCGTACGGGTCGCCCGCGTCATCGCTGGAACGGACCACTAACATCCATCGGATGCCGACCCTCGAAGCCAGAGCCAAGATCAATCTCTTCCTAAGGGTGCTGGGAAGGCGCGCCGATGGCTTCCACGAGATCGAGAGCATCTTTCACACCGTCGACCTCGCGGACCGTATCGAAGTCGATGATGCCGATGACCTCGTGGTCGAGATGGACGAAGCATCGGAGGTTCGGCTCGACATCCCCCCCGAAGAGAACATCGTCTACCGGGCCGCGCAGTTGCTGCGGAGAACTTCGGAGGTTCCCCACGGAGCGCGGATCCGGATCCTCAAGTCCATCCCCTTCGGAGCGGGCCTCGGCGGGGGCAGTGTCGATGCCGCCGCGGTCCTCGTGGCCCTGGAGCGGACTTGGGGTCTTTCGCTCAGCGATGAGTCTCTGAGAGACGTGGCCGCCGAAGTGGGTAGCGACGTCCCTTATTGCTTGACGGGGGGGCCGGCCCTGGTAACCGGACGG
>JBKHYB010000176.1:0-4276 GCA_046565725.1 Actinomycetota bacterium | reverse complement strand
GTGAAGTCTCGCTGTGAAGTCTCGCTGTGAAGTCTCGCTGTGAAGTCTCGCTGTTCGTGCCCCCGGCAGGATTCGAACCTGCGACACCAGGTTTAGGAAACCTGTGCTCTATCCCCTGAGCTACGAGGGCAACGCCATGACTGTAAAACAGCCGCATGGGAGGGTGCGCTTCTCGCCTCGGCCCAGGAAACCTCCGCTGAGCGTCAGTTCTGTGGGCTGAGGCTCGGTCCGACCCTCCTACTTCCACGGAACTTTCGGAAAGTGGAAGATCCGTGGCTCCTAAGGCGCCCCGAGTGCTAGGTCCCCGTGGTGGGTAGCCTCTGTGGATGCCCGAACGATTGGTGGTGATAGGCGGGGACGCCGCAGGGATGTCGGCAGCCTCGCAAGCCCGCAAGCTGCGGGACGCGGACGATCTCGAGATCCTTGCGTTCGAGAAGGGTCGCTACATCTCCTATTCCGCGTGCGGGATCCCTTACTTCGTGAGTGGAACCGTGAGCGATCTCACCAAGCTGCAGGTCCGTACTCCCGACTACTTCATCAACGAAAGAGATGTCGAGGTCAGGATCAACAGCGAAGTCACCGCTATCGACCTCGACTCACGCAAGATAGAGGTGCGTAACCACGACAGGGGCGAGACGTATGCCGAAGGCTTCGATCAGTTACTGGTCGCGACCGGCGCGGTACCTCTCCGGCCCCCGCTGGAAGGCGCCGATGCGGAGGGGATTTTCGGCGTGCAGACCCTCGGGCACGGCGAAGCGATAAAGAGGTACGTCGAAGAGCGACGGCCGCAACGCGCCGTGATCGTGGGAGCCGGATACATCGGGATCGAGATGGCCGAGGCGTTCGTGTTGCAGGGGATCGCCACCTCTGTGATCGAGCGGGCTGCGCAGCCGATGTCGACGCTCGATGAGGACATGGGCGAGATGGTGGGCTCGGCGATGCGCAGCGAGGGCATCGTGTTGCACACCGGTGAATCCGTAACCGGTTTCGAGGTGGATGGGGGCCGGGTTTCGGCGGTCGTCACCGACCGACGAACGGTGCATACAGATCTCGTCGTGCTGGGCTTGGGCACTCGACCGAACACCCGGCTGGCGGAAGAGGCGGGGATACCGATCGGACCATCCAAGGGCATCAAGGTGGACCAACAGATGAAGACCGAGATCGATGGGGTCTGGGCGGCCGGGGACTGCGCCGAGAAGTTCCATCTGGTTTCGAGACAACCGGTGGCGATCGCGCTCGGCACGCACGCGAACAAGGAGGGACGCACCGCGGGGATCAACATCGGCGGCGGGTACGAGACGTTCCCCGGCGTGCTCGGCACCGCGGTCACGAAGGTCTGTTCGCTAGAGGTCGCTCGGACCGGGCTCAAGGAGTCAGAAGCTGTGGATGCAGGCTTCGACTACGTGGTGGGCAAGGTGAGCTCGACAACGAGGGCCGGATACTTCCCGGGCGCGGCCCCCATAACCACCAAGATGATCGCGGAGAGGAACTCGGGTCGTTTGCTCGGCGCGCAGATCGTGGGGCTTGAGGGGGCCGCCAAACGCCTCGACGTGATCGCGACGGCTCTGTGGAACGAGATGACGGTCGACGAGATGCTGCAGATGGACCTCTCCTACGCCCCACCCTTCGCCCCCGTCTGGGACCCGGTCCTGATAGCCGCCCGCAAGACCTGGGACCAAGTTTCCTAACAAGTTTTGACCCCCCTATAGGGGACGTCCTTGGCGCGGATTCTTGCGTTCACGCAGGGTCATGCGTGCGGAACGGCGAATCGTCCCGGTATGTCCATCTTGCCGAGGGCCCTACTCGCGTTCTGTCTCGTCCTAGCCCTGCTTCCGGTGGCGTCCGGCTCTCCCCTGGATTGCAGCGAACTTCCCGAGCCGGAGCGGTGGGAGGAGCCGACCGAGCCCGACGCCGGTCGAGCCGACATGACCATCGCTGCTCATCGCGGCGCGGCCGAACTGGCTCCGGAGAACACCCTTGACGCCTACAGGTACGCGATCGCGTATGGGGTCGACATGATCGAGGTCGACGTGCAGCAGACACTCGATGGGCGCTACGTGTCTTTCCACGACCAGACGGTCGACCGCAAGACCGATGGTGAGGGCTACATCGCAACGATGACCTACGAAGAGGTCCGTTCGTTGAACGCAGCGGCGAACGACAAGTGGCGCGGCACCGAGTACGACCCGGCCCAGATCCCGTCTTTGGAGGAAGTTCTCGAACTCGCGGCTTCCACCGGAACCGGCATCTATTTCGACATCAAGGAGTCGGTGACTCATCCGGTCGGCGTCGCCGACATGGCCGACAGGTATGGCGTGATGGATGACTCGGCTTTCCTGACGTACGACCCGGGCCGAGCCGCTGCGATCCGGGCCAAACATCTCGATGCTCAGTTGATGCTCTCGAATGCAGATCCGAACATCCCGCCTGCGGCGCTCTATGCCTTCGGCCAGGACTACACGTGGTTCGGGTCGTCCCTGCCGAACTATGACGCCGGCAAGATCGCAGCGATCCATGATGCATGTGGCCTCGCGATCCCCAACGTGTATCAGGGAGATGTGACCGGATCGGAAGACGGGGACCTCTTGTTCGCCCGCTCTATCGGGGCCGACGGGGCGCAGGTGAACGAACCCGATCTGGTGGCGGATGCGCTGGATGAACCCGTGCCCACGGAACTCGTGGTGGAAGGTGCGGCGGTCTGCCTAGTGAACCGCGATAACGGCATGGGATTACCAGAGAAGCCGTTGAAGGTGAACGGGGATCATCTCGTGACGGGAAAGGGCGGATGCGTCTCGTTGCCGGATGGGTTCCGCGCCGGACGGATCTCGTTCGAGGGAGACGGCTCGGCCCTCGCTTCAAGCAAGATTTCCGCGCCATAGATATCCCCTATAGGGGGGTCGATTCTTGTTAGGAATCGGGGAGCCACTCGATGATGTGGCCTTCGCCGTCGGCTACTCGGCCCTCTTCGCCGTCCGTCGTGAGCGGGAGGCCCTCGGTGGTCCATCTTTCCAAACCGCCGTCGAGGTTGTGGGCCTCGAAGCCTCGCACCCTGAGGAACCGGGCGGCTAGATCGCTGCGTTGGCCGATCTGACAAGTGACGATCCAGGTTTGGTCCGCGTCGAGTTCTCCGACCCTCTCGTCCAGAGACATCAACGGGATATGCACGGAGCCCGGTATGTGGCCTGCCTCGTACTCGTGCGGCTCACGAACGTCTAGGAAACGCAGCTCGGCCCGCTTCTCGAAAGCGTCTCTTGGGAGCATCCCTCGATGTTAGTCCCGTTCGACATGATTTCCGCGCTCTAGATGTCCCCCATAGGGGGGTGGATTCTTGTTAGGAAACCCGGAGGGGTCCATGCCGAACCGGTCGAAGAAGAAGTGGACCGAGGGGCCGATCGTCAGGGCGAAGACGGCGGTGCCGATGCCGAAGGACCCGCCGAGGGCGACTCCCGCTAGGAGGGCCGAACCTTCGATCGCGGTGCGCGCTGCCCGCACGCTCAACCGGGTGCGCGTAGCAACCGTGACCATGAGCGAGTCGCGCGGTCCTGCCCCCATGCGAGCTCCGATATAGAGCGCGCTGCCCAACCCGATGATCGCGATCCCCGCGAGCAACACCACCACACGAAGAGCCATGTGCTCGTCGTCGAGTTCCGCTCCGACGCCCGTTCCCAACATCACGTCGGCGAACAGCCCGATGAAGACCATGTTCGAAAGGGTTCCGAAGCCGGGTCGCACCCCAAAGGTGAACGAAACGACGATGAGGAGCGCTCCGATAGCGATGACGGCCTGACCGAAGGTCAAAGGCGTGTGCTTGCGTATCCCGTCGGCCAACACGTCCCAAGGAGAGATCCCCAGTGCGGCCCGCAAAGTCAGCACGGTCCCCAACGCGAAGAAGAACAGACCGAGATACAGACGTGCGGTGCGAGCGAAGATCGGCCGAAGCATCGCTACATCATCTGCCGTTTTCCGACGTGGGGACGCCACGCGTATGGCGCCAGAGATGGCGACTAGGCTCGGGGCATGGATACCGATCGGCTTCTCGACATCGCGGTGAGTTGTGCACACGAGGCGGGCTCGCTGTTATTCGAGCGCTTCAGGGGTGTCGCGACCGGGATCGATACCAAGTCGACTTCAACGGATCTCGTCAGCGATGCGGACCGCGATTCGGAAGCGCTCATCTTGAAACTGATCGACGAGGCGAGGCCCGAGGACGGGATCCTCGGTGAGGAGGGTGGGGGCCGCGTCTCGCGCTCGGGGATCGAGTGGGTAGTAGATCCGC
>JBKHYB010000175.1:0-4282 GCA_046565725.1 Actinomycetota bacterium | reverse complement strand
CACATAGATTTACACCCATTTACCTCTTGAATATCGAACAGATGTACCCTATAGTGGGGTAGCTAGGGATGGGTGCCGAAGAGGCGGTCGCCGAAGTCGCCTAGGCCCGGGACGATGTAGGCGTTGCTGTTCAGCTCCCGGTCGATCGAGGCGGTGAAGATCGGAACGTCGGGGTGGGCCTCCTCTACGGCGTCCACGCCTTGGGGCGCGGCCACGACCGAGACCATGCGGACCGAGGTGGCACCGGCCTGCTTGACCGAGGTGAGGGCCGCGTTGGCAGACCCTCCGGTGGCGAGCATCGGGTCGAGGACGAAGGTGACGGCGTCGGCCATCTCGGGAAGCTTGGCGTAATAGGCGGACGGCTTGAAGGTGGCTTCATCTCGTTCGAGACCGAGGTACCCGACCCGTACCTCCGGGAAGAGCTCGACGACCGCATCCAGCATCCCGAGTCCGGCTCGCAGGATGGGGACGATGACGATGGGGCCGGCCAGGACCTCACCGGTGGTCTCTTCGATGGGGGTTTTGACGCTCCGCTTACGGGTGGGCAGGTCTTTGGTTGCCTCAAGCATGAGGACGGTCGTCAAGCGTTCCGTCAGGTTTCGGAACAGGGCAGGAGGTGTCGACTCGTCACGTAACGCGAGTAACAGGTGCCCTGCCAGCGGATGGTCTACAACTGTCACACTCATCGAACGAGAGGATAGCCTTCCGCCATGGATGCCTGCGTTATCACTTGTGCGATCAGCGGTGTAGCGGCCAACCGGGACCAGTGCCCGGCGATCCCCTACACGCCGGAGGACTACGCGGCAGAGGCCAAGCGGGCCTACGAGGCCGGAGCCTCCGTGATCCACATCCATGCCCGTTACCCCGACGGTCGGCCGAGCTTCCGCGTAGAGGAGTACAAGGCCATCACCGACGCGATCCTCGCGGAGAGTCCCGACCTCATCATCAACTACTCGACCGGTGCGATCGGCGTGTCCAACGAAGAGAGGGTGCAGCAGATCGTGGCCCTCAAGCCGGAGCTCGGTGCCCTGAACATGGGATCGATGAATTACGCCAAGTATTCGTCACGGCGCAAGCAGTTGCTCTTCGACTTCGTGTTCGCCAACCCGTTCGGCGACATCGTGTTCTTCCTCGAGAAGATGAACTCGGTCGGCGTGAAGCCGGAATGCGAGTGCTTCGACACCGGGCACATCGGCAACGTCCTGCCCTTGCTGGACATGGGGTTGATCGAGCCCCCGATCCAGTTCTCCTTGATCCTTGGTGTGTTGGGCGGGGCGCCTCCCGATGCTCGGACCTTGGCCCACATGGCCACTCTGCTCCCGCAGCCGTGCTCGTGGGAGGTGATCGCCATCTCGCGTAAACAGTGGGAGCTGGTGGCGGCGGCATGTTCGCTCGGTGGCAACGTCCGGGTCGGACTGGAAGACAACTTCTACACCCCCGACGGAGAGATGGCGAAGAGCAACGGAGACCTGATCGAAGCGGCTGCACGCCTGGTGGAACTGTCGGGACGTAAGGTCGCGACGCCGGCCGAGGCGCGCGCCGCACTCGCTCTACCCGATCCACCCGACAGAAGCGCACTGGAGTCCTGGACGCCCGCATAAGGAGACGAAGTGGCTGAAGAGGTTCTTGCAGAGATGGTGGCCAACGTGTGGAAGGTCCTCGTTTCCGAGGGCGACAGCGTCGACGAGGGCGACACCTTGGTGATCCTCGAGTCGATGAAGATGGAGATCCCCGTGGAAGCTACGGCAACGGGCACGATCGCGGAGGTCGGAGTCCAGGAAGGCGGCGTTGTTCAAGAGGGCGACGTCATCGCGGTGATCGAGTAGCGCAGTGGGCTTGGTCGAGGTCTCCAAACAGGGCCCGGTGACGCGCCTGGTTCTGGCTCGTCCCGAGGCACGCAATGCCCTCTCGATCGAGGTGTGCGATGCGATCGTCGCTGCACTGGGTGAGATCGACCGGGACGGCGAAGCCCGTGCGGTCGTCCTCGCGGGGGAGGGCAAGGTCTTCTGTTCCGGTGCCGACTTCGCGGCGGTCTCGGGCCCGGGTGCTCTCGACTTCCTTCCCGCCTTCGAACGGATGCTGGAGGCGGTGGCTCGCTTCCGCCTTCCTGTGATCGCCCGGATCCACGGAGCGGCGCTCGGAGGCGGCTTGCAACTCGCCACGGTGTGTGACTTCCGCATCGCCGAGGAAGAAGCGAAGCTCGGCATCCCGTCATCGCGGCTCGGCATCGTGATCAATTTCGAGAACGTCCAACGACTGGTGCTCCAGGCAGGTCTATCGGTCGCGAAGCAGGTCTTGATGACCGGCCGCACCTACACGGGCGTCGAAGCCGAGGTCGCAGGGCTGATCACCGAGGCGGTGCCGTCTGAGTCGCTGGACGACGCGGTGAACGACCTGGCTCACTCCATAGCCGCTCTGGCCCCTCTGTCTGTTCAGGGAGCCAAGCGAGAGATCAACGCGGTCGCTGACCAGATGATCAACAAGGCCGATCCCGATACCGAGCAGCAGATGGCAGCCCTGGTGGCGGAGGCCTATGCCTCGGAGGACCTGCAAGAGGGCCTCGCGGCGATGGCGGAGAAGCGGCCTCCTCGTTTCCGAGGCTAGCTAGAGGCTCTTCCGTCCCGCGAAGCCTTCGTTGGGGCGATGCCAGAAACGGACGGCGGGTTCGCCGAGCTTCCAGCACAGGAAGGCCGGCCCGCCGTCGATGGTCGCCGGGAAGTCCACCAGACCATCCTCGATGCTCCTGACCACGATCTCCCACTCATCGAACCGAGCCAGTAGCTCGTCGACCCGCGCGAGTATGCGGTTCCACTTGTCCCGGTACTGAGCACCTCCGTTGGCGAGGGCTCCCCGCTCGATCTTCTCCTGGATGTCCACCGCTTGCGGATACTTGGTCTGTAGTTCCACGAGAGCGGGGGCGACGTGGGCGAGCATCTCGTTCGCCTCGGGGATGGTGTAGAGCTTGCCCATCAGAGCTCGGCGTGAAGCCGCTCCAAGGCCCAGGATCGCATGGGCTCGGGCGACCGTTTCACCTGCGCGATCATCGCGCGTCGGTCGTACGCCACCCGTCTATGCGTGAGCGTGATGTCGGCGCCGTCGCGATCTAGGAGCAGGTACGAGGCCGTGTCGTCGTCGAGAGGCAGTCCGACGGATCCCGGATTGGTGACGATGGTTCCGCTGGCCAGCCTTCGGACGAAAGCCTTATGGACGTGACCGTAGATGACGACCTGCGCACGATCCTCGTAAACGGCGAACTCTGCCGCGGGCCCGTTCGGCTCCGGCGCGATGAAGGGCGATTGTGGCGTGCCGTGAACGAGGAGGACGGAGCCCGCCGGTGTGTATCCCAGTGGAAGGTTGAGGAGCCAGTTCGAATCGTCCTCGGAGATGTCGTGCACGGCAGCCATGTCGATGAAGCTCTTCCGCGTCGTTTCGTCGTCGATCGTCTGGGGGTCACCCGTGATCCAGATATCGGTGTTGCCCTTGACGGTGATCCACCCCTCCCGGCGGACCCGCTCGATACATTCGCTAGCCCAAGGGCCTCCCCAGCCGATGTCCCCGCCGCACCACACGGCGTCTGGCGCCTGCTTCTCCAGGTCGGTCATGACCGCATCGAGCGCCATGAGGTTGCCGTGTATGTCAGAAACGACTGCTATCCGCACTCTCACCTCCGATATGTGACCCAACGATAGCCCTTAGCATCTTGGTCGATGGCTACCCTTGCCGATCGCATCCGCCGCGTATCCGAAATGACGGTCGAAGAGGCCGAGCATCTCCGCACCCTGTGTTCGGCATGGCAGGTGCTTGCCGACCTTTCCTTCTCCGACCTCCTCCTTTACGTTCCGATGCGCCGCACGGAGAGATTCGAGATCGCGGCGCAGATCCGACCGTTCACATCGCAGACCTTGTACCCGCAGGACATGGTTGGTACCCGGATCACCCAGCCGGAACAGCCGATCGTCGAGCGCGCCTTCCGCGAGGGGTTGATCTGGTCGCAGGAAGAACCGGTGCTCGTGGACGGCATCCCGATCCGGATGGACGCGGTGCCGGTCCGATACGACGGCACGGTGATCGCGGTGGTGACGAAGGAAGGGAGCCCGGCCACCTCCCGTCGGCCCGGCCGACTTGAACAGGTCTATCTCGGTTGCGCCGACCAGGTGAGCCAGATGATCGCCGAGGGGACCTTCCCCGGCCCCCGCACCCCCGGCGAATGGCCTCGGGTCGGCGACGGTCTCTTCGTTCTGGACGAGACCGGCCGGGTGAGCTGGGCATCGCCGAACGCGCT
>JBKHYB010000174.1:0-4286 GCA_046565725.1 Actinomycetota bacterium | reverse complement strand
GCTCCCGAAGAGGCCGACCCGCAGCAGTACGACTCGTCGCCGACGCTCGAACTGGAGCCGGGCGTCGACTACCGAGCGGTGATCGAGACCTCGTGCGGCACGATCGAGATGGACCTGCTCGAGGAAGAGGCTCCGGCGAGTGTCGCCAACTTCGTGTTCCTCGCCGGAGAGGGCTTCTACAACGGGTTGCTGTGGCACCGGGTCGAGCGCAACTCGGTGATCCAGACCGGCGACCCCGACGGCCAGAACGGCACGCCGCCGGACGGTCCCGGCTACTTCATCCCCGATGAGTTCCCCGAGCGAGATAACGAATACATCTACGGGGTGGTGGGCATGGCCAACGCCGGGCCCGGCACCACCGGCAGCCAGTTCTTCATAGTGATCCACGACCCCGACAAGTCCTGCGACGGGAAAGGGCGCCCCCAGAAGGCGGGGACGCCCGGAACCCATCACTGCCCGGCCGGCTTCCAGCCGCTCTACAACATCTTCGGCCGGGTCTCCGAGTCCAGCTACGAGACCCTCGAACGCATCGCGGCCCAAGAGACCCAAGGCGGCAACAACCCCGTCGAAGCCGTGAAGCCCGTCGCCAACATCTACATCAACTCGATCCAGATCCTCCCCTAACCCCATTCTTCGTCGAAATGTGGTCGCCATACGACCCCATTCTTCGTCGAAATGTGGTTGCTATGGAGCCATTTCGACGCGCGGAAAGTTGCTCGTGGTACAAGTGACGGCGTGATCGAGGGAGTGGTGTTCGCAGCGGGACGCGGCACCCGATTGCTCCCCATCACCGAGACGCTCCCGAAGCCTCTCGTGCCGATCCTCGACGTTCCGCTGATAGACCTCGCGCTGGATGCGGTACGGCCGGTTGCCGACGAGATCGTCGTCAACGTAAGCCATCTAAGTGGTCTCGTCGCCGAGCATCTCGTTGGGCGGCCCCGGGTATCGATCAGTGACGAGGGAGCCGAGCCGCTGGGGACCGCCGGAACGCTGCTGGACCTGCGTGATCGTCTCGGCCAGACCTTCGTCACCTACAACTGCGATCTCGTTTCAGACCTCGACATGGCTCGGCTGCTGGCCGAGCACGAACGATCCGGCAGGACGGCCACGCTTGCCTGCATCCCGGTCGAAACTGCAGCGGACTTCAGCATGGACGGGGCCGGCATCTCACTCGTCGATCGCCGGGCGCGCTCGGTCTCCGGATACCGATTCATCGGTGCTGCGGCGTTCGCCCGGGAGAGCATCGATCTGATCGTTGCCGAGCCGCCGGTGGGACTGACTGAGGGGCTGCTGCGCCACCTCGTGGACGAGGCGGAGGTGTCGCTGTTCGTCCACGACGGCTACGCCGAGGACGCGGGAACCCTCCGGAGGGTCGTTGAGATCAGCAAGGACGCGCTCGAGGGCCGGGTCCACGTACCCCATCCCGGCGTGGTCCTCGAGCGAAGCCCATCCTTTGCGTACAGGGGGCCGGGGGCCACCGCCACCGCCGACGACGGCGCCCTCGGCCCGGGCGCGATCATCTTGTCCGGAGCGACGATCCAGGCGGGAGCGACGGTGGCCGACTCGATCGTGTGGACGAACGAAGAGCTACCGGCCGTCAACCTCCGGGACCAGATCTACTTCGATGGGCGTGCCCTCGATCTGGAGACATAGGAAAGGGACGGCCGCGGCCGTCCCTTCCTCTGTTTGTGGGTCATGAGCTTCACGGCGTCCCGAACCTCGTCTTCGGGTGACAAGATCATGACGTCGCGGCTGCAGATCTCTCCGAGCTTGGTGCCCTGAGGGTCCTTCTTATCGGCGATAGCCCTGACCAGCGTTTCTCTGTCCGCGCGTACCCGACGCCTCGAACTCCGGAACGACCTCTACAACCGCTTCAGGGGGGCGATCGTGAGGTCGAGTCGCTTGAGGCCACCCGCGCCCGGGAAGTTGATCGTCGCGTCGATGCCGACGGCAGAGCGAGCGATCTCGATGATCGTGCCCCGGCCCCATTTCGTATGTTCGACGTCTTGACCCACCTTGAACGAGCTGGGGTCGTTCGTGGGTCGCGGGCCGGTAGCCGAACGGGCCGCACGCACACCGCTGCCCTTCGAGGACGCCGACGGTTTCGTGCCTTCCATGTGGATCAGGCTCTCGGGGATCTCGGCCAGAAAGCGCGACGGCGGGTTGTAGTTCGTGTTCCCCCACAACGACCGCGTCCACGCGTTGATCAGATAGAGACGCTCCATCGCGCGGGTGATACCGACGTAACAGAGACGGCGTTCTTCCTCCATCTGTTCGGAGTCGCCGATAGAGCGGATGTGCGGGAACACACCCTCTTCCACACCGACGATGAACACCACCGGATACTCGAGGCCCTTGGCGTTGTGCAGAGTCATCAGCGTGACACCGACCTCGTCGCCTTCCTGCTCGTCGGTGTCGGTGACCAGGGCGATCCGCTCGAGGAAGTCAACAAGGGAGGGTTCATCGGTGCCTTCTTCGTACTCCTTGGCCACGCCGGCGAACTCCTTGAGGTTCTCCTGGCGAGACAACGACTCGAAGGTGCGGTCCGACTGCAGGTCGGACATGTAACCGGTGATGTCCCACGTCAGTTCCACGATGTCGGATACCGCCATGCGCTGCTCGGCCACCGTGCGGATGTGAGCGAAGATGCGCGCCACCTCCAACATCCCCCCGAGGGCGCGCTTGGACACACCCGGCGCCTCGTCCGCCCGCTCGAGTGCGGCGCCCAACGAGATCCCCTGGCTCCGGCCGAAGTCGATCAGACGTGCCAGCGACGCGTCGCCGATGCCCCGCTTTGGCGCGGCGACGGCCCGAGCGATGCTGATCTCGTCGTCGGGATTCATTGCGGCCCGCAGCCAGGCGAGCAGGTCCTTGATCTCTTTGCGCTCGTAGAAGCGAACCCCACCCACGACCCGATAAGGGATCTCCTCCTTGGAGAACATCTCTTCGAGCACGCGCGACTGCGCATTCGTCCGGTAGAAGATCGCGATATCGGCGTAAGCCTTGCCTTTGTCCTTCAGCCTGCGGATCTCGTCGGCCACCCACAAGGCTTCGTCGTGTTCGTTCTGCGCGTGGTAGCGAGTGATCAACTCGCCCCCCGCACTCGATGTCCACAACGCCTTCGGTCTACGCATCAAGTTGTTGCTGATGACTGCGTTCGCGGCCTCGAGGATCGTCTGCGTCGAGCGGTAGTTCTGTTCAAGTGTGATCACTCGCGCGTTGGGCCAGTCCCGCTCGAAGTCGAGGAGGTTTTTGATCGTCGCCCCCCGGAACGCATAGATCCCCTGATCGGCGTCACCGACCACGAAGATGTTGTTCCACTTGCCGGCCAGCAGCGTCGCCAGACGAGCCTGAGCGTGGTTCGTGTCCTGGAACTCGTCCACCATGACGTGTTGGAAGCGTTCCTGGTAGTAGTTGCGGGCGTCGTCGAAACGGTCGAGCACCTCGACCACCCGCATGATCAGGTCGTCGAAGTCCATCGCCGACGCCAAGGTCAGTCGCCGCTGATACTCGGTGTAGATCTTCGCCACGCCCCGCTGCCAGGGATCGGCAGCGAAGTCCGAATAGATCCCCGCATCCATCAACTTGTTCTTGGCATCAGAGATGGACGCTGCCACCGCCCGAGGCGGCATCCGCTTCGGGTCGACCCCGAACTCCTTCATCACCGACTTGATCAGACGTTCGGAGTCGGATGAGTCGTAGATCGAGAAGGACGATCGGATATCCAGACGCGGAGCCTCGCGCCTCAGTATCCGCACGCACGCGGAATGGAACGTCGACACCCACATGCGGTCGGCGATGCCGCCCACGAGGCTCGCCACTCGCTGCTTCATCTCGCCGGCAGCCTTGTTGGTGAAGGTGATGGCGATGATCGAGTACGGCGAGATGCCCTGTTGCAGGAGGTGGGCGATGCGGTAGGTGAGGACCCGGGTCTTGCCCGACCCAGCCCCCGCAACCACCAACACCGGCCCCTCGGTAGCCTCCACGGCTTCCCGCTGAACCGGATTCAATTCACTGAGCAGATCTCGGGACATGCCTTCCCTTGGTTGGTTATGGATCCTTCAGCGTGAAGGCTTCGCACGCCTACCCTATCGACCACAAAGGTCAGGAAGGCGCCTAGCCGCTATCCAGCCCTAGCTGCCCCGTCGGGACGCCAGGTTGGGTCGGGGATCGTATTCCCTAACGAGAGCTTGTAGCTCTGGACGTGCCCTTGTTGGATGCGCCCCCACAAGCGCGTTGGGTTCATGAGCCATTCTCCAAGTGACGATCGATGAGAGACCCAAGGT
>JBKHYB010000173.1:0-4315 GCA_046565725.1 Actinomycetota bacterium | reverse complement strand
AGTACTCGGTTGCGACGACGGTTGCATCCGGACGTTCGTCCTTGATCGCGAGCGCCACGGCCCCCGAGCCCGTACCGATCTCGACCGCGGTCCCTTGATCGGGTAACCGGTTCATCGCCCGCTCGGCGAGCATCTCCGTCTCCGGCCGGGGGATGAAGACGCCGGGACCAACCTCTAGCTCCAGCCTTCTGAACCCGGCGAGACCGGTCACATATTGCAGCGGCTCCCCCGCCACCCTGCGGCTCGCCATCTCGAGGGCGCGGTCCTCGACCTCTTGGGTAGGTCCCTCGGATGCGGTCAGAAGCTCGGCGCGAGTGAGTCCGCTCGCTGCTTCAACGATCCACTCGGCCTCACGCTCGGCGTTCTCAAGACCGGCCTTCGTCAGAGCTTCCTTTACGGTCCCGAGAAGTCGCTGCATATCAGGAATCTTCCCCTTGGACCTGCTGGGCCCTCTCGTTGGCGAGCAACGCATCGATCAGATCGTCGATGTCGCCTTCCAGGACCTCTGCGAGGCGGTGGGTGGTGAATCCGATCCTGTGATCGGTCACGCGGCTATCCGGGAAGTTGTACGTGCGTATCTTGGCGCTACGGTCGGCAGTGGCGACCTGCGCTCGTTTCTCGGCTGCCATGGCTTTCGCTTGCTCCTCTTGGGCTCGCAGCAACAAGCGAGCCCGCAGGATGCGCAGCGCCTTGTCTTTGTTCTGCAGTTGGGACTTCTCGTCCTGACACGCCACGACCTCGCCGGTTGGAAGGTGCGTGATCCGGACCGCCGAGTCGGTCGTGTTCACCGACTGACCGCCCGGTCCGCTCGACCGGTAGACGTCTATGCGCAGGTCGTTGGGGTCGATCTGGACGTCTATCTCCTCCGCCTCCGGCAGGACGTTGACCGCCACGGCCGAGGTATGGATACGACCGGATGACTCGGTGACCGGGACCCGCTGCACCCGATGAACCCCGGCTTCATGCTTGAGCCTGGAGAAAGCCCCTTTGCCTTTCACTGCGAACGTGACGTCTTTGATGCCGCCCACCCCGGTGCCGTCCGAGGAAAGGACCTCTACCTTGAAGCGGTGGGTCTCCGCATAGCGCTGATACATCCGCATCAGCTCGGCTGCGAACAGGCCCGCCTCATCGCCGCCGGCTCCGGCCCGGATCTCCACGATCACGTCCCGATCGTCGTTGGGGTCCTTGGGGATCAGGGCCTCGGAGATCTCCTTGTTGAGGGTCTCGAGGGACCGCTCCTGCTCCTTGATTACGCTTTCGAGGTAGTCCCGCTCTTCCCCCTTGGTGCCGGAGAGCATCGCCTTGGCCTCTTCGAGATCGGAGTTCGCCGCCTTGTAGGCCTGCCACTTCTCGACGATCTCCCGGAGTTCGGAGTGTTCCTTGCCCAGGGCTTTCAGATCGTCCGGGCGCGCCGCGAGGGCGGGGTCGGCCAGGTCTTTCTCGACCTGCTGGAACCTCGCTTCGATCTCGTCCAGGCGCTTCGTAGGCAGCTGCATATTCCGGTGATGTTCTTTCTCTGATGACATTCCCGGCGCGCGCTCGCAGGGCGCTATCGTCGGGTGGAGAATCCCAGGATACAGGGCCGCGCGGGGCCCACTCACATCCCATGACCGAACCTTTAAGTCCTTCGAGGCGTGAACTGATCACCTCGGCCCTCGCGGGGGCCGGTTCGCTCGCGTTCACCCCACGTGCTCTCGCACGCCGGTCCAACGATGTGATCTTCGAGGATCGTTTCGACCGGAGGAACCGACAAGGGTGGGGCCGGGCCTGGTTCAACCAGCGTTACGCACGACGATGGGCCATCGAGGCCGGGACGGCGCGCTACCACCTGCCGCCGGTGGACAACAACGTCGACGACCGCCCCAACCCCGTATTGATCCTCGACCACGACGTGGCCGACATAGACATCCGCACGAGGTTCAAGGTCAACAACCGGACCGGCCGCTTCGGTCTGGTTGCACGAGCCGTGGGTTACTCGGACATGTATGCGGTTCTGGTCGGACCTCGGTCGACGCTCAAGATCGTCAGGGTGGGGATGCTCAAGGAGAAACGACTGGCCCAACGGAAGGTCGCATCCACCGAACATGTCCGTTACAACCTTCGCTTCCAGGTCAAGGGTGCCGGACCCGTCTCACTCAAGGCGAAACTGTGGCCGGTCGGCTATCTCGAACCACAGTCATGGTCATTGGAGGTGACCGACACGGATGCAGCAGCCCTGTTGGGATCCGGGCCCTTCGGGTTCTACTTCTCCCACGCTCGCGACGGCCGTGGGTTCACCGCCCAGATCGAACACATCACGGCACGGTCTCACGAACGGATCGCGGTTTCCCGCCCTTCGATCACCTACTCACTTGTCGGGGTTCCGCACGATGAGGGCAAGCGGATAGTTGCGGTGGCGAAGTCGGCGGTGCCCGCCCGGATCGGGTTCCAGTATGGGACCGACCCGACCTTCACGAACCAGACGGTCACGATCGACCCGGTCGAGACGAGGACGCGGGCCCTGACGGTCAAGGCCACTTTCGATCTGAGCATCCTCGGCAAGCCGACGGTCGTCCACTGGAGGGCGTTCGCAACCCGCAAAGGTTCGACGACGTACGGGCCGGCGTCGAGCTTCCGCCTCCCCCAGAAGGGGTTGCCCGTCCGGTTCGGTTTCGGTGCCTGCACGAAGTGGACGAAGGACCCGCACCGGTCGTTCGAACAAGCCCGGTTGAAGCTTGTGGACCTCTTCCTCCACCAAGGGGACTTCGGTTACGCCCCGCACCGGGTGATCGACCAGGCCCCGGACACCTACCAGGACCTGTGGACGCGACTGCTCTCCGACCAGCACCTGGCGTCGCTGGCCCGGGAAGCGCCGTTCACCTTCTACCGTGACGATGCCGACTACGGCCGTAACCAATCCGACCGATCCACGCTCCGCCCGTTCACGATCGACGCGCACGGGGAGCTCAACGCCAACCCCTCCAACGACCCGTTCGAGTTCCGGTACGGCGACATCCACTTCTTCTCCCTCGACTGCCGCAGATACTCGACCGGCAAGGATCCGAAACCGGAGGACCGCTCGAAGCTCGGCACGGAGCAGAAGCGATGGCTGAAGGACCGGATGGTCGCCGCGCGCGACTCGGGTGCAGCTCTGCTCGTCGTTGCTTCGCCCCAACCTTTCGGCTCCGACGCCACGCCCGGGGCTTGGCGTCGCGCCTACCAGCCCGAATGGCGGGACCTGATCGACTTCTTCGAGCAGCTCGAGGCGCCGGTCCTCATCATCTCCGGCGACGCGCACGCCCAGCGGCTCTACGAGTTCCCGCAGAAAGCCCTGCCCTCCACAACGCCGCGAATCGTCGAGTTCCTGTCGGCGGGAACCGAGCACAGCAGGTTCCATGACGAGGTTGATCCGGAGTTCCTGTTGCCCACGGCCGATGCGAAAGAGGCCGGCATCGGGATCGTGGAGGTAGGGCCGGAACAGAACGTGGGTGGCGAACGCACGCGCACCCTGACCTTGACGGCGGTGAGGACCAAAGATGGTTCCGCGATGTGGCGGAAGAACTACGTGATCGTCTCCGGCGTCGGGATCCTGCCGCTGACGGTTTAGCTACGAGATCGGCGCTTCGGGCGTCTCTTCCTTCTCCTGCTCCTCGAAGACCTCTTCGATGCCCTCTTCCTCGATGTCCGTAGCGACCGCACGCATCGCGGCGATCGCGACCTCGATCTGGTCGAGGCTCGGGGGCTTCGTGGTGATCCGCTGAAGCGCCAGGCCCGGGAGCATCGCGACCTTGAAGAAAGCGGACTCTTCATTGCGCGACGCGAGCTTGATGGCTTCGTAGGAGATACCCGCCAGCAACGGCACGGCCGCCAACCTGATCAACACCCGGTAGATCAGATGTGTGGTGATGAACAGGTCCATGAAGAAGTGGGCGATGATCGTGAGGAACAGCACGATGAACAGGAAGTTGGTTCCACAACGCACGTGCAACGTCGGGTACTTGTCGTCGATCAGCTTCGGGTCCAGCGGATCGCCGTTCTCGTAAGCGTAGATCGTCTTGTGCTCGGCACCGTGGTACTGGAAGACCCTCCGCACGTCCTTGAACAGGCCGATGATCAGCAGGTACCCGACGAACATCGAGAGGCGGATCGCTCCCTCGATCACGTTGAACAGCAGCGGCTGATCCTCAGAGAAGTTGCCACCGATCAGGTTCTCGATCAGCTTCGTGCCGAAGACGGGAAGCGCGATGAAGATGGCCGAGAACACGATCATCGCGGTGGCGAGGGTCGTCCCGAGCTGCTTGTCGGTCAGCTGCTCCTCTTCGTCCTCGAGCGCGTG
>JBKHYB010000172.1:0-4348 GCA_046565725.1 Actinomycetota bacterium | reverse complement strand
GGGGGGGGGGGGGGAGGATTCACGCATGCGTGAGGTATTCGTGGTTGATGCGGTCAGAACGCCCATGGGCCGGTTCGGCGGCGCGCTCGCCACGGTCCGGCCCGACGATCTCGCGGCGCTGGTCATCCGGGCATTGGTAGAGCGGAACTCGGTCCCCGTCGATCGGGTGGATGACGTGGTGTGGGGAGCCGCAAATCAGGCGGGCGAGGACAACCGGAACGTGGCGCGCATGGCGTTGCTGCTGGCCGGACTCCCCGTGGAGGTGCCCGGAGCCACGGTTAACAGACTGTGCGGGTCGGGGCTCGAAGCGGTGAACGGCGGTTACAGGGAGATCCGCTCGGACGAGGCGGCACTGATCATCGCCGGCGGCTCGGAGTCCATGACGAGAGCCCCGTTCGTGATGGCGAAGGCGACGAAAGCGTTCGACCGGGCCTTGGAGGTCCACGACACGGCCCTCGGCTGGCGTTTCGTCAATCCCACGCTCGACCAGATGTACGGGAGCGAGCCGATGGGCAAGACTGCCGAGAACGTTCGTAAAGATCATTCGATCTCGCGTGAGGACCAGGACGCCTTCGCGGTCGAGAGTCACCGTCGAGCGATCGAAGCGATCGAAGGTGGTCGTTTCAAGGACGAGATCGTGCCGGTCGAGGTGCCGCAACGCAAAGGGGACCCGGTGGTCGTGGACAGTGACGAGCCACCGCGACCCGACACGTCCATCGACAGACTTGCTTCACTGAAGCCCGCCTTCGAGGAAGGCGGCACGGTGACGGCGGGGAATTCATCCGGCCTCAACGATGGGGCTGCTGCGGTGCTTCTGGCAGACGCGGAGATGGTGGAGGCCAACGGTTGGTCACCGCTGGCCCGGATCGTCACCTCGGCCGTCGCCGGGGTCGAGCCGTCCCGGATGGGGATCGGTCCGGTCCCGGCCACACGCAAAGCCCTCGCTCGCGCCGGGTTGTCTGTCGGAGACCTGGATCTCGTCGAACTGAACGAAGCGTTCGCGGCGCAGAGCCTCGCCTGCGTGCGGGAATTGGGACTCGACACCGAGCGGGTGAACGTGAACGGTGGGGCGATCGCCCTCGGCCATCCCCTCGGATGTTCGGGTGCGCGCATATTGACCACCCTGGTTCATGAGTTGAAGCGGCGGGAAGGCCGCTATGGGCTGGCCACGATGTGTATCGGCGTCGGGCAAGGGATCGCGACGGTAGTTGAGCGCGTCTAGCCATCTCTCCGAACTCGAACAACTCCTCGGTGCCGGCGTGTCTACCGACGCGGATGACCTCCGCGCGCATGCGAGCGACTGGTCGCCTCGGTCCCTCCTGAAGGAGCGGGCCGCGGACGCAGGTGCTCCTCCGCTCTGTGTGGTCCGCCCATCGAACACGGAAGAGGTGGCGGCACTGCTGCGGTGGGCGCATGACCGGCGCGTTCCGGTGGTCCCTTTCGGTGCAGGTTCCGATGTCGTCGAAGGGATCGCTCCGGAGGGTGCCGTGGTCGTCGACATGCGCTCGATGAACGCCATCGGAGCGGTGGATACGAAGAGCCGGCTGGTTACGGTGGAGGCGGGGGTGATGGGACCGGACCTCGCGGAGGCCCTCGATGCGGAAGGGTTCACGCTAGGGCACGAACCCCAATCGTTCGCGATATCCACTGTCGGAGGATGGGTGGCGACGAAGGCCTGCGGGCAGCTGTCTTCGGCCTACGGAGGGATCGAGGATCTCATTGCCGGCCTCACCGCGGTGCTACCGGGCGGGAAGGTCGTGTCGTCGAAGGTGGTGCCGCGGCGCTCGGCCGGACCCGATGTGGCCGGACTCCTGATCGGTTCTGAGGGCACGCTCGGGATAGTGACCTCGGTGACCTTGAGGGTCTCGCCTCGTCCGACCGAGAGGGTCGACAGATGTTTGCGCTTCGACCACATGAGCGAAGGGGTGGCCGCCGCTCGCACGATCGCACAGGCCGACCTGGACCCGACCGTGCTGCGTCTCTACGACGCCGAGGACGCGATGCTGTTCTTGCGTCATCATCCCGACGAGCCTCAGGGTCCCCTCATGATCCTGTCGTTCCATGGCGCCGATGCCGATGCCCGAGCGCAACGTGCGACCGATATGTCGGAGGGCCGGCCCGGGAACGATGCGCTGGTCGAGCACTGGTGGCAGCATCGCAATGCAGCGGTGGCCGAGTTCCGACGGATCATGGACGGGCAGGGTCTGCTCGGACCCCATGGGATCGTGGACACGATCGAGGTTGCCGGTACCTGGTCGGTGCTTCGGGATCTCTACCACTCGGTGAAGGACGGTCTCTCGGAGCACGCCGACCTCGTGGGCTGCCATCTGAGCCATGTCTATCCAGACGGCGCCTGTCTCTACTTCACCTGCGGAGCCGTCACCGACTCCGACGAAGAGGCGGCTCGGAGGCTCGACGCGTGGTGGGCAACGGCGATGCAGCGTTGTCTCGATAGAGGCGGATCGATAAGCCACCATCACGGTATCGGCCGCACCAAAGCGAAGTGGCTGCCCGACGAGTTGGGTGGCTGGTGGGAAGTGCTGAAGACGGTCAAGTCGGCGATAGATCCACATCGGATCATGAACCCGGGGGCGTTAGGACTGTGAGTTCCATCTACGGAGAAGCAACGCTGATCGTGAACGCTCGGGCCGGCAGAGGAGTGGTTAGCAAGAACCTTGCCGAGATCTGCGAGAACCTCGACAAGCGGGAACTCGGATACGAGGTGCGCATGACCGATGGTCCGGGGCATGCAACGCATATCGCACGTGAGACCTTGAGGAACGGTGGCCGGTTCCTGGTGGCGGTAGGCGGCGACGGAACGATCCACGAGGTCGTGAACGGCATGATCGAGGACGACAAGGCGGTCAACCCCGAGGCGGTGCTCGGTGTGGTCGCGGCCGGAACGGGTTGCGATTTCATCAAGACCTTCGGCATCCCTCCGACGCCGAGCCATGCGGTCGCGCACCTCGACGGAAACGAGTCGTTCCCGATAGACATCGGCAAGATCACCTATCAGCAGGATGGCGAGACCAGGGTCCGCTACTTCGCCAACATCGCCGAGGTCGGTCTGGGAGCCGCCGTGGTGGCCCGGGCCGAACGTCTTCCCCGCTGGCTCGGCCCCACCGTGTACTTCTTCGCCTTCTGGATGTCCATCGGCAAGCACAAGATGACTCAGGTGAAGGTCGATCTGGTCGATCGCACCTACGAGGGCGGGTTGAACAATCTGGTCGTCGCCAACGGTCAGTTCTTCGGTGGCGGCATGAAGATCGCCCCGAAGGCCGCACCGACCGACGGCTTGCTTGACGTGCAGATCGAGCACGCGCGCAAACGCGAGGCGATCGCGATCATGCCGAAGGTCTACAAGGGCCAACACATCCCGCACCCGGACATCTTCGAGGCCAAGCGCGTACGGTTATCGGTGGAGACCGAAAGGCCTTTGCCGATCGAGGCCGACGGCGAGGTGCTGGGTCAGACCCCGGCCACCTTCGAGCTGTTGAAGGAAGCCATCAACCTGAAGGTCTGACCAGCGAAAGTTCATCGGCGGGGGCTGCCAGTCCGGAGTCACACTGGGTCACATCTTGAACATATCTGTGAGTGACCCGGCCATCTGAAGAGCCCTCCGGGTCGCGTGCGAAGGCGCGACCCTAGTCTTTGCTGAGGATTCTTGACGGAACCGGGCATGGATGGTTGCCTGAAGGTAGTGGGCGGCGAGATGGGGATCGCCACATCGTGCAGCTAGGAGGGCGGTATATGCCTGGGTGGGCAGCGATCGAATCGTGTGCGTGATCTCCTTCTCGGTCATGTGTTTTGGGACGACCTGGTTGTTGTCGGATCCCGTGGAAGCTCATTTCGGCTGCCCGACCGTTGCCAACATCACTGGTAACGCCAATGACAACTACCTCGAGGGAGACGGAGCTTCGAATTCTAGTCACGATCATCAAGACAACATCTCCGGGCAAGGTGGTCGGGACGCGATCTTCGGTTACAGCTGCAATGACGCACTCTTAGGAAATGAGGATTCTGACCACATCCATGGTGCCTTCGGTGCGGACATCATCTGGGGTGGGGGAGGAGATGACCTCAACTCGATGTGCTCCACTGTTACCGGGAAGTGCGCCGAGCTTGTTGGCGGTGCGGATAATGATTTTGCGAATGGCCAGGATGGTTCGGATCTCGTTCTGGGTGACACCGGAAGTGATTCCGACGAAATGCGCGGGGGTTCGGGACATAACGACTTCGTTGTCACCCTAGATGGCGATAGCTCCGACCTAAACGCTGGCGATGATGGCAGCAATCCGGCAGCGGCTCAGGTTCGTCGTCACCTTCCATAGCGGGGGACATTCGTCGC
>JBKHYB010000171.1:0-4349 GCA_046565725.1 Actinomycetota bacterium | reverse complement strand
GTAGGTGTCATCGTGCTGATGTCCGACTTCATGATGAGGGCGCTTTGGTGGGGAGGGGGTGGACGCCGAGACGACCGTGGTGGAGGCAACGCTATCTTCGCCGTGATCGGGATCGTGTTGCTCATCGTCTCTCCGATCGTGGCTCAAGTGATGCAGTTCGCCATCTCGCGCCGCCGCGAGTTCCTCGCCGATGCCGACGGTGTCTTTCTGACCCGCTACCCCGATGGACTGATCAATGCACTCGAGAAGCTGCGATCGGATCAGACGGTCGTGCGTTCGGGGAGCCGGGCCACCGCTCATCTTTGGATCGAGTCGCCGATCCCGCGCGCTAAGTCCGAAGCGCGCGGCGGCAAGGGCAGCGGAGCCTGGCTCAACCGCTTGTTCGATACACACCCTCCCCTGGAAGATCGGATCGCAGCCCTGCGCGAGAGCGCGCTGGGGCCGCCCCCGCCCCCTCCTGCCTAGACCACGGCCTGTTCGGCTTCGGGCACGGGCGGTGAGGGTTGCTCCCCGGACACGAGGTTGGCCGCTTCCGGTATCGACCTCTCCAACGACCTCGCCATGAGCAAAGTCACTCCGCAGGCGGCGATCAATCCGACGAACAAGGCTTCGCCCAGGTTGCGGCCCAACATCACCCCCGCCACCGCTGGACCGATGATGTGCCCGACCGAGAACATCAACGAGTACCCGGCGTTGTAACGGCCGCGCAGATGATCGGGGGCGAGGTCGTTCAACATCCCGGGGATGCTCGGAGAAACGAGGCATTCCCCCGCAGCGATGAAGACCAGCGCGAGCACGAACCCGAGATTCGCCATCAGCCCCGGGCCGACGACCCCCGCCGCGATCGTCAGTACCCAAGCGATCGCCCACAGCACACAGATCGCCATGAGTGCTCGGGTGCGACGCTTGCCCTCCAGCCATCGCAGCACGACCAGCTGCAGCACAACGATGAGGAACGTGTTGGCCGCGAACGCGGCCCCCAGAACCCGCGTGGACGCTCCTCCTTCATCGGTCGCGTAAGCAGGGAATCCCGACTGCAGCTGCGAGTAACCGACGGTCACCAGCAGGGCCGCTATGGCCATCAACCGCAGGAAGGTGCGATCCTTCAGAACCTCGGCGTACCCCCCCGGGCCGTCGCTCGACACCTCGTGCTCGACCCTCCCTCCGATGTCCCGCATGAAGAACAACACCACGGCGAAGAACAGCCACGACAGGGCATCGAAGCTGTAGAGCAGCTCGAAGGAACGCGGGTCGTTGACGTCTGCGATCAGTCCGCCGGCGATCCCACCCAAACCGATCCCCGCGTTCAGCGTCGCGTAGTGAACGGCATAGACGCTCGACCGTTGGTGGGGCTCCACGATCGACGTCAGCAACGAGTGGGTAGCAGGCCACATCGCTGCGAACCCCGCCCCCATCAACCCCGCGGCCAGGAACGCGTGCCAGGTCTCGCGGATGAATGCCGTTGTCACCGATCCTGCGGCGCAGATACACAAGGCGACGATCAGCGTCCGGCGAGGTCCCACCCGATCGACAAGGCTTCCGATACCGGGCGCTACCACCAGCGACACCACGGCGATGACGGCCACGACGAGACCGGCGGTAGTCACGTCGATGTCCCGCACGTCCCTCAGGTACACCATCAGGAAAGGAAGCACGAATCCGGTGCCCAGAGCCGAGACCGCGTCCGCGCCGAGGACACGCCAGACACGAGGAGACAATCGGGGGATATAGGTACTCAGGTAACTGCGCATGCATCTGCTCCGGCCCAGCCGTCAGCGAAGACGGCAACCACTCCCCCGAGTCGCAACAGTTAAGCGCGCCGCACGGTTCCGGTCAAGTTTGGGCCGACATCCAACGGGCCGCCGCGTCTACGACGTCGGTCCAAGCATCCTGGGTGGAGCGGCCCGATGACTTGCGCACCTTGAAGGAGTGGTCGCCGTCATCGATGACCGCGACCTCGGTGCTGGCTTCGATGTTCAAGCGGACCTCCTCGAGGGTCGCCAGGGGACAGAAGGGATCCCTCGTCCCCTCGACGAAGAGCATCGGAGCATCGATCTTGTAGAGGTGCTCGTCCCGCAGGCGCTCGGGGCGGCCCGGCGGGTGCAACGGATAGCCGAAGAAGACGATCCCATCGGTACGGATCCCGTTGGCCACGACGTGCGAGGCGATCCTGCCGCCCATCGACTTGCCGCCCACGTACAAGCGCGCCGCGTCTCCGCCGAAAGCCTCTATCACCGCTGCATACGTTTCCTCGAGCACGGCTTGGCGGTCGGGCGCCTTCCGTCCGGCCTCTAGGTACGGGAAGTTGAAACGCACGACACGAAGGCCAGCCGAGGCCAAACCGTCGGCCACGAAGGACATGAAATCGCTGTGTATACCGGCCCCGGCGCCGGGAGCGAACAGGAAGGTCGCCCACGCATCGGGGGGGCCATCGGCCACGCAGGAGACCCGCCCAGCGGGGACCTGAACCTTCGCCATCTTGCCCAACCGGCCTCCTTAAGGTGACATGTAGGACCCGATGGTAGTCCCTATACTCCTGCTGTCGAAGTCTCCGACCGGTCGGTCAAGAACCGGACCGGAAGCATCTAGGTAGGCGCTCTCCGAAGAAAGGCAAGATCGGTGATCGAGAAGGTCGTGATGACCATCCTGTTGCTCGTGACGCTGGGGGCGTTCGCCCTCCGGATGCGGCAACTGGTCGGGTTCCTGCAACTGGGTGCCTCTGAAGATCGCAAGCCGAGAGACTGGAAGCGCAAGCTCAAGGATCAGATCGTAGTTGTCTTCGGTCAGCGGAAGCTGATGCAGTGGACGATCCCCGGCCTGATGCACCTCTTCATCTTCTGGGGCTTCGTCATCCTCTTCACCACGATCGTGGAAGGTTTCGGCGCCGTTTACCAGGAAGGGTTCCATCTGCCCTTCATCGGCAAGTGGGGTCCCCTCGGAGCGATCCAAGACTTCTTCGTGATCGCGGTGCTCCTGGGCATCGCCGCAGCATGGATCATCCGCCGCTTCCAGAACCCGGGCCGCTTCAAGGGCTCGCACACCAAAGAGGCCGAGTACATCCTCTACGCGATCAGCGGGATCATGCTCACGATTCTGTTCACGCGCGGGGCGGAACTCGCGCTGGGGCACTTCCCGTACGACCCGGCTTGGACGCCTGCGACGAACCTCGCGTCCAAGTTGTTCGACGGCCTCTCGCACAGCGCGCAGGAGGCGTGGGGAACGATCTTCCTGTGGTGGCACTCGCTGATCATCCTGGGCTTCCTCGTCTACATCACCTACTCCAAGCACCTCCACATCATCACGTCGGGCTTCAACGTCCTCTTCGTGTCCGAGCGGCCGAAGGGCGCCCTCAAGAAGATGGACATCGACATCGAGAACATGTCCGAGGACGACACGTTCGGGGCCGGGAAGCTCACCGACCTCACCTGGAAGCAGATGCTCGACGGGATGACCTGCACCGAGTGCGGTCGTTGCCAGAGCCAGTGCCCGGCCTGGAACACGGGCAAACCGCTGTCTCCGAAGCTGCTGATCATGGATCTCCGGGACCACCTGTTCGAGTACGGGCCCACGTTGCTGGCGGCCAAGCAGGAGGGGCCCGAGGCTTACGCCGCGGCGCTGGAGACCTTGCCGCCGCTCAACCCCGACGTCATCGAGGATGAGGTGATCTGGGACTGCACGACCTGTGGAGCCTGCGTTCAGGCGTGCCCGGTTGACATCGAGCACATCGACCACATCCTCGACATGCGTCGCAACCTCGTGATGACCGAGTCTCGGTTCCCGCGCGAGATGCAGAGCGCGCTGCAGAACATGGAGACCACGGGGAACCCGTGGGGCCAACCGCCACAGGCTCGGCTCGAGTGGATGCAGGGCACCTCGAAGCAGGAACCGCTCGAGATCCCACACATCTCGGAAGCGCCAGACGCAGAGGTGCTGTTCTGGGTCGGCTGCGCGGGTTCCTTCGACGACCGCAACAAGAAGGTCGTGTACGACTTCGCGAAGCTGATGCAGCTCGCCGGGGTGAAGTTCGCGATCCTCGGCGGTGAGGAATCGTGCAACGGGGACCCCGCTCGTCGCATGGGGGCCGAGTACATCTTCCAGATGCTCGCCGAGCAGAACGTCGAGACGCTGAAGAGCGTGGGCACCAAGAAGGTGGTCACCTCCTGCCCGCACTGCCTGCACACGCTCCGCCACGACTACCCGCAGTGGGGCGGCGACTTCGAGGTCGTCCACCACACCCAGCTGATCGCGCGGCTGATCGCCGACGGCAAGCTCGCGCCCGACAAGGGCACGGTGGCGACCTTGACCTACCACGACAGCTGCTACCTCGGCCGCTGGAACCAGGAGTACGA
>JBKHYB010000170.1:0-4352 GCA_046565725.1 Actinomycetota bacterium | reverse complement strand
AGACGCGGTAGCACGGGAAGCGACCCGACAGATGCATACGCTCGCGCTGCGGAACATCACCGGTCGCCACGAACTCTCCAGCGTGGATCGTCAGCCACGACATCGCGCCGTCCATCATCGAGATGTCGACGAAGTCCCCCTCGCCGGTCTGCTGTCTGCGATGCAACGCGGCGAGGATCCCAATCACCGCTGCCATCCCTCCACCGGCAAGGTCACCGACCTGAACGCCTGGAAGCACCGGTGGACCGCCGTCGGGACCGACGATCGAAAGCACTCCGGCGTAAGAGATGTAGTTGGCATCGTGACCGGCCGCCAGCGAGCGCGGCCCGGTCTGCCCGTAGCCGGAGATGGCGCAGTAGATCAGACCGGGGTTGCGCTCGCTCAGGGCGCCGTAGCCGACGCCGAGTCGCTCCATGACGCCGGGCCGGAACGACTCGATCAACACGTCGGCGGTCGCCGCGAGGTCGGCAAGTAGCTCTCGGCCCCGATCCGACTTGAGGTTCAAGGTCATCGAGCGCTTGTTGCGGTTCAAAGCGATGTGCCCGGAAGACATCGTCCCCACGACCGGCGGCGTCCAGCGTATGTAATCGCCTTTGCCGGGCTCTTCGACCTTCAGGACGTCCGCGCCGAGGTCTGCCATAAGCAGCGTCGCGTAGCCGCCCGGCAGTAACCGCGTGAGGTCGAGGACCTTGAGGCCGCTCAACGGTCCGGCGGTCACCTCAGGACCGGCTCTCCGTGGCCGCGCCGACCGACACGTCGGTGGACTGGCACCAGCGGCACACGACCTTCTCGATGTTGCGTTCGAGGACCTCTTCCTCTTCGACGGTGTCGTCGCCTCCGAGCGTGAGGTGGTGGAAGGCGCGCACCCGCTTGGTCTCGAAAACGTCGAAGCGGGTCTTGTTGCCGCAGGCGTTGCACAGGTAACTCATCAGGCGCCCTTGCGTTTGAGGGTCAGGACGACCGTGTCGTCGGTGACGCGGCCGAAGTTACGTGCTTCTGTATACAGCGCACGGGCCACATCATCGGCGCTTTCGAAGTGAGCATTCCTGATGAGGGATCGGATCACCCTCTCTTCCCCGTAGAGCTCGTCGCCGGCCTTGGCCTCGATCAGCCCGTCGGTGAACACCACGAAGATGTCCCCGGGGGCGAGCTTCAGGGTGACCGCTTCGAAGTTCTGGTCCTCGAAGCAGCCGGCGACCATGCCGGGGATGTCGGCCGTTTCAACCGCCTCCCGAGCGGCTCTGTAGATCAGAGGCGTGGGATGCCCCGCAGATGCGAGCGAGACCTCCTGCGCGTTGGGAGAGAGAACGGCATAGAGGACGGTCGTGAAGCGGTCCTCCTGCATGTCTTTGACCAGGGCATTGTTCAGATGGAAGAGCACCGAAGAGGGTGACGGGTTGCGCGTCGCGAAGGCACGCAGCATGTACTTCACCATCGCGGTCTGCGCGGCGGCCTCGGCCCCCTTACCCGACACATCTCCGACGACGATGCCGAACCGGCCCTCGGGCAACTCGATCACGTCGTAGAAGTCGCCGCCGACATCGGCCTCGCTGTCTGCAGCTTCGTAGATCGCTCCGATGTCGCAGCCGTCAACCGCCACGGTCTCGGTCTGAAGAAGAGCACTTTGCAGTTTCCTTGCGACGCTTCGCTCCCGTTCGAAGCGGCGCGCGGTTTCGAGGGCCTGGGCAACCTGACCCGCTAAGACGTTGAAGGCCTCGAGTTCATCGGTCGACGGTCTCCTGGATCCGGGGAGCACGGTCAACAGCATCCCGAGGATCGATCCGGGTTGCCGTTTGAGGAGGGTCGCCACCCCGACAAGGTCGCTCCGCGCGAAGTGGCGCCCGATCCCGTCGACGACGATCGGTGTGCCCCTCAACAGTGAGTCCCAGGGTTCGGCGGCGACGGACAGGCGCGCCAACCTCTCCGGCAACGCGAGGGCGCCGGCTCCACTCGTCGTCACCAGTGCCTTCTCGGACTGATCGAAGAGGTAGAACCAGGCCCCCTCGGAATCGAACATCTCCAGAGCGGTTCCGAGGGCAGAGCGCATCACCGCAGGCGTTCGCAACTGCGATCCGATGTCGGCTCCGAACGAAGACAGATCCTGAAGGAGTTTGAACCGGCGGGAGTTGTTCAGCGCCGCGCCCACCTGGCGGGCCACACCACGGGCGAGCGCCGTGTCTCGCGTCCCGAACTCCTTCGGTTGGGAGAACCCGAGATACAGCGCACCGTAGACCTCGTCCCATCTGATCAGCGGGATAGCTATCGCAGCTCGGTCCCCTGCGACGAGCCCATCCGAAGCGAAAGCGACGTCGCGCTGCTCGATCACCTTGCGGAGTGCCCCGGGAGCGACTTCGGTCCTCTGTGCGTTCGGGGCCGAGCGGGCCACCACCTCGAGGGCGCCGCCGGTTACCCGGGCGACGAGACAGTGATCGGCTCCGAACAGGTGCGGGACGGTCCGTGCCGCCAGTTCCAGGGTCTCTTCGATCGAACGCACCTCGGCGAGCGCCCCCGACAGCCCCAGCAGCACGTATGCGACCTCAGAGTCCTCCCTCAGTGAAGCAAGGGTCCTCTCGAGTTCCTCGATCCTGCGCTCCGGCGCAGGTTGCCCGCCGTGCGCAACCGTCATGCCCCAAACCTAATCCGGTTTCCCAGCAGTGCTTGAGGGGGGAACATGTGTTCGATAGTGTGCTCGGATGGCGATCACCACGCAGCGCTCGTTCGAGGAGCTGGGGACCCCCCTGGCCGAGGTGACCTTCTGCGTGGTGGATCTGGAGACCACCGGGGGCTCGCACATGGACTCGATCACCGAGATCGGCGCCGTGAAGGTGTGCCGGGGCGAGGTGGTCGGGACCTTCCAGTCCCTCGTCAACCCGGGGCAGGCGGTGCCGGCTTTCATCCGTCTGCTGACCGGGATCGACGACGAGATGCTCACCGACGCTCCGGCGATCGACGCCGTGCTGCCCTCTTTCCTGGGGTTCGTCGGGGACTCGGTGATCGTCGCCCACAACGCACGGTTCGACATCGGCTTCCTTAACGGGGCATTGGCGCAACGGGGCTACCCGCTCCTCGATAACCGGGTGGTCGACACCGCGTTGCTGGCCCGCAAGATCCTGGCCGGTGAGGTGCCCAACCACAAGCTATCGACCCTCGCCGCCCATCTGAGGTGCGCCCACCGTCCGACGCACCGCGCCTTCGCCGACGTACTTGCAACCGTCGACGTGCTCCACCATCTGATCGAACGGGTGGCAGGTTTCGGGGTCACCACGCTGGAGGATCTGGTTGCGATCTCCGCCACGAAGATGGACGGGACCTTCTCGAAGATCAGGATGACCGACGACCTCCCGTCCAAGACCGGCATCTACCGGTTCGTCGGCAACGACAAGACGCTCTACGTGGGGAAGGCCACCGATATCAGATCGCGCGTGCGCTCGTACTTCTACGGCGACCCTCGCCGTCGCATCAAGGACCTGCTGCGAGAGACCGACTCGATCGAGGCAACGGTGTTCCCCACCCTGATCGAGGCCGAGATCGCCGAAGCCAGAGCGATAGCGTCCGAGATGCCCCCCTACAACCGGGCCGGCAAGCGGGAGCGGCACTGGTACGTGCGCGTCACCGGTGGGCGCGCCCCCAAGATCGCGGCGGCGCGCGTCCCGAAGCCGGGACGCGACCTCTACCTCGGACCGTTCTCGTCGATGTCGACCGTGCGCGTGCTGATGGACGCGCTGCGAGACGCGGCCCGGCTGCATCGCTGCACCGATCCGAAGAAGTGCGGCGAGTGCCCCTATTCCCGGATGGGTTCGTGCGCGGGCCCCGAGGCCCAGAGGGCCGAAGTGCGGCTGGTCGCCGCTGCGATCGCCGGCGATGCCCGGCCTCCGCTTGGCAAGATCCACGACCGGATGCGACAGCTCGCCCGGGCCGAGCGGTTCGAAGAAGCCGACGAGGTGCGCAGGCGAGGTTCGTTGCTGGAGACCTCGCTGCGGGCCGCGGTGGAAGCGCATGCCCTCGCGTTGGCCGGAGACATCGTGATCGCGGTCGGTCGGCGCGCGCTGCTACTACGCGATCGCCGGCTGGCCGCGGCGAGCGACATCGACGCCGACGAAGCGACGGTGGTCCGGAGGCTGATCGATGAGACCGAGCACAACGGCTGCCCGCTCAACCACCTGAGCCCTCAGGAGCAGACTGAGACCAAAGTGATCTCCGCCTGGCTGCGCAGGGGACGGGACGAGGTCCGCATCCTGCACGCGAGCGGGCCGTGGGCGTTGCCGGTCTCGATAGCACCCACGGACCTGTTCTCGGTGAAGAAGACCTCTTAGCAGCAGGGATCGTCTAAGGAGCGGAGCCGGTGGCCATGA
>JBKHYB010000169.1:0-4376 GCA_046565725.1 Actinomycetota bacterium | reverse complement strand
CGAGAAGCGCGGCGGCACGACGTACGACGTCCGGATCAGCCGGCAGGGACCCGGCTGGCAGGTCGACTCGGTCACGCCGGCGGAGCCGGTCCCGCCGCTCGCCGACCCCTCGCGGCTGATCCGCCGGGTGAGCGGGTGACGGGGTTGTCCGTAGTTGATCGGGTCGATGTCCCCGCCGCCGGGAAGCAGCAATCCGACCGCCCCGTCGAGCGGAGACAGATCGTCCGGGTCTACCCCGAGGCGAACCTCCAGCCCCGGAGGGACGTGCTCGTCCTCCTTGAGATGGTCGAACGGACTGAAGACCTTGGCGACCCCGCCGGCCCTATCGATGGCGTGGGCGTACAGGGTTGGGACGCGGCCTTCACCCACGACACCTTGACCCGTTATCGCGATGTGACCACCGGCGGTGGTGCCGCCCGTGGTATCCAAGTCCCCTGACAGTTCGATCCCTCCCAACTGGAGCAGTCCGATGCCTCACGATATGCGTTTCGAAACCGCAGCGATCCACGCGGGCCAGGACCCCGATCCTGCCACCGGTGCGGCGGTCGTACCCATCTATCAAACATCGACCTACGTCCAAGATTCCGTAGGTAAACACAGAGGCTTCGAATATTCCCGGACGGACAACCCGACAAGACGGGCACTAGAGACATGTCTGGCCGCCCTCGAGGGGGCCGAACACTGCGTGAGCTTCGGGTCCGGCATGGCGGCCATCACCACGCTGGCGATGACTCTGCAGGCCGGGAGCAGGGTCGTCTTCAGCGATGACGTCTACGGTGGCACCTACCGTCTCTTCGCCAAGGTGATGTCCGAGTTGGGATTCGAGTGGGCGAGCGCGGATCTGACCAGCGAGGACGCGGTGCGGGCGGCCCTTGGTGACGGAGCCGCCTTGCTGATCGCCGAAACCCCGACGAACCCGATGTTGAAGATCGTGGACCTGGAGATGTTGGCCGGTGTCGCTCACGAGGCTGGCGCCTTGTTTGCCGTCGACAACACCTTCGCCACGCCTTACCTGCAGAGACCGTTGGACCTCGGAGCCGACGTCGTGATCTACAGCGCGACCAAATATCTCGGGGGCCATAGCGATCTCGTGATGGGGGCGATCACGACCTCGTCGGACGACCTCGCCCATCGCTTGCGCTTCCTTCAGAACTCGGTGGGGGCCGTCCCCGGACCGTTCGACTCGTGGTTGTTGCTGCGAGGTCTCAAGACCCTTGGCGTACGCATGCGTGCCCACTGCGAGAACGCAGAGAGGATCGCGGCGTGGCTTCAGCAGCATCCGAAGGTCACCGCCGTGCACTATCCGGGGCTCGCATCCTCTTCCGGTCACGACGTCGCCGCCAAACAGATGTCCGCCGCCGGGACGCCTGCGTTCGGCGGCATGGTCAGCTTCGAGTTGGGGTCGGAAGAAGACGCGTTGGCTGTTTGTGAACGGACCGAGCTGTTCTTCCTCGGGGAGTCACTCGGCGGGGTCGAGTCCCTGATCGAGCATCCCGGCAAGATGACGCATGCGAGTCTCGAAGGCTCCGGTATGGAGGTCTCTCCGGCTCTTGTGCGACTCTCGGTCGGCATCGAGCACGTTGACGACCTGATAGCCGATCTCGAGCGCGCCCTGGCCGGGTAGGGGCCTTCCCTACGACAGCAGTAGTAGGTAACCTGCCGGTATGACGTCGCCGGTTGCAGGGACCTTTCCAAGCGCTATCACCGGGCGACCGGCGACACGAAAGCCTTGGACGGCGTTTCCGTGGATCTGATCGCGGGTGCGGTGACTGCCCTGGTGGGGCCGTCGGGAAGTGGGAAGTCTTCGCTGCTGCGTATCGTCGCGGGCCTCGACAGACCCGACGAAGGCACGGTGACCGTCGACGGCGTGAACCTGACCTCGCTGAGCGCGGCGGGCAGGAGGAAACTGCGGCGAACGAAGATCGGCTACGTGTTCCAGCGACCGTCCGACAACCTGATCCCGTACCTGACGGTAATGGAGCACATGCAGCTCGCGGCGAAGATCCGTTCGGCCGACCACGGTGAAGCGGCCGACCTCCTCGAGCGGCTGGGCATCGCCCATCGTGCCGGTAACCGACCCGACCAACTTTCCGGTGGCGAGCAGCAACGGCTGGCTTTCGGGCTTGCCGCCATCGGGCAGCCACCACTGATGATCGCCGACGAGCCGACGGCCGAACTCGATTCGGGCAGCGGACAGCGATTGATGCAGCTGATCGCATCGCTGGCGGAACGGGGCTCGGCCGTGGTGATAGCCACCCACGATCCGGAGGTGGCGGGGGTCGCCGACCGCAGCGTGGTTCTAGACGAGGGCCGGGTGGTCTCGTGACCGCTCTTGTGAGCCTCGAAGGGATCCAGAAGTCTTTCCGACGCGGCCCCGAGGTCGTCAACGCTTTGAAGGGCGTTCACCTCAGTCTGCTCCCCGGACAGGTCTGCGCGATCGTCGGACCGTCGGGGTCGGGAAAGTCGACGCTGCTCAACGTCATCGCGGGCTGGGAGACTCCCGACTCCGGGGTGGTCCTATGGAAGGACGAGCCGCGGAACCCCATAGAGCTGGGATGGGAAACGATCTCGCTGGTGCCTCAGCGTCTCGGCCTCTTGGAGGACCTGACGGTTCTCGAGAACATCGAGCTCCCGCTGGTTCTGGCGGGCACGGATCAGGCGGAGGTCACCTCTCGTTCTGGACCTGTGCTGGAGGCCCTAGACCTCGTGGACCTCGCAGACCGGTTGCCGGCGGAGACCTCTCTCGGGGAACAGCAGAGGGCCTGTATCGCCCGTTCGCTGGTGATCGATCCCGAGCTCCTGTTGGCGGACGAGCCGACGGGCAACCAGGATCACGCGCGGGAACGCAAGGTCTTGACGGCTTTCCGGGCCGCCGCGCTGAAGGGCGCGACCTGCTTGATCGCCACGCACAACCCCGAGGTCATGAGTCACTGCGACCGGGTGGTCACCATGCACGACGGAGAGATCGTCTCGGATGAGGTGCAGGCGTACAGCCCTTGGGCACGATCGGGTCGCGAGCGATGAGCGTTCTCTGGAAACGGGTCGCGACGATGTGGCTGCGTTTCCCCTCGGTTGCTCTCGCCGTCTTCCTCGTGACGGCGATCGCTTCGATGACGGCGATCAGCGGTCCCGCCTTCCTTGCTTCCACGGAGGAAGGAGCACTGCGCGAGGGGATCGAGCCGAACCGTTGGGTCGCGGGTTACCGGGTCGGCTTCCCGAACTTCGTTATCACCTATCTCGAGAGAGAGGGCATCGAGACCTACACCGACTTCATGGAAACCGCCGAACGTTTCCTCGAAGAACGGTTCGACGAGGTTGATGGCGTGGGCAAGGTCCACGTGTCGATCGGCACGTCCGCCATGACGGCGGCGGCGAACGAGCAGACCGTTAATCTCCGCCCCGCCTTCCGCACCGACGCCCTCGACCACGTCACGGTGATCGAAGGCATCGAGGGAAGGGGAGCGTGGATCACCGATGGTCTGGCGTCCGAGCTGGACGTAGGGCCGGGGGACGAGATCGAGCTGCGGCTCAACGGCAAAGAGGTGTCCGTTCCGCTGGCGGGCGTTTATCGCCACCTCGGTTCCGAGGCGCCCCGCGTGTTCTGGTCCTCGCTGGCACCGTTCATATACAGGCCCCCCGGATCGTTCTTCGACCCGCCGCCACTGTTGCTGATGGATCGGCAGACGCTCCTGGACGTTTCTGCAGCGTTAGGTGACTTCGGAGGATTCCTTCTAGAGACGCCGATGACCCGCGTTGAGATGCCTTTGGATGAAGCGACGCGATTGGCTCGGACGTTCGGACAGACCACTCGGATGTTTCGCAGGGATGAGATCGAGGATCCCGGCGACTTCGGAGGATCGTTCACGACCGTCGACACCAACTCGTCGCTGCACGCGATCGCGGCGACCGCCAGGGAGCGCGTTGCTACCGTGACGCCGGTAACCGATGTCTTGTCCTCGGGGGCCGAGACCCTGGCCTTGGCCCTCATGGCTTCGACGGGCTTCTTCCTGGTCCGGAGGCGACGTATCGAGGTGGCGGTGCTGGCGGTGAGGGGTATCGGTCCGTTGGTTCAAGCACTCAGGTTGTCGGCCGAGATGATGTTGCCCTTCTTGTTGGGCGCTGCCGCCGGTCTGTTCGCGGGGTTCGGGCTGGTCTCTGCCTTGGGGCCCGCCGCCGATATCCCGACGGCGATCGTCGGACGTTCGATGTCCTCGATAGCGATCACGCTCGGACTCGGACTCGTAGCGATGGTGATGGTGGCCGCGGTCTCGGTGCGCAGAGAAGAGAGAGCGGTCGCAGAGGTGCCCGGCCTCGTTTCCGCTCGGCACATGGTGATCCTCGGTGTTGTTATCGCTGCCGGAGCCATGTTCTTGGGA
>JBKHYB010000168.1:0-4378 GCA_046565725.1 Actinomycetota bacterium | reverse complement strand
CAGATGGAACTCGTTAACAAATTCGACAACGCCTTGTCGGGCGTCGCGGGCGATGCCGGCACCACCGGGGTGATAGTCAACAACGGCAACAAGATGGAGACCGGCCACTACTGGAAGATGGACACCTGCCAGGAAGAAGAGGGTCACGAGGAGGCCGGGCACGCGCACGACAAGACCCAGTACAACTTCCACGATCAGTCCGGCGCTCCGGATCAGTTCTCCGGGCGGGACGCGCTGGCGGGGGCCATCCTCGCGCTGAGCGGGACGTCGGGTGTGGCTCCGGTGTATCCGGAAGGGCCGCACTGCAACACGATCGGCCTCAGCGAACTCGGGGAGGCCATGATCAAAGGCATGGCCGAGCGGGGGATGATCTTCGATCCCGATCACATGAGCGCCAAGGCACGGGACGAGGCTCTCGACCTGATCGACGAGATCGACCATGGCGGACTCGTGTCCAGCCACGGCTGGGCGGACGACGTCAGCTACCAGAAGATCTACGACCTAGGTGGCGTGATCACGCCTTACGCCGGTGGAAGCGAAGGGTTCGTCAACAACTGGCGTGAACATCGGACGTGGACCGACGACCGCTACTACTTCGGGTTCGGGTACGGAGCCGACACGAACGGGTTCGGCTCGCAAGGGGGGCCGCGCGGCAGCAACGCTCCCAACCCCGTCACGTATCCCTTCACCGGGTTCGGCGGAGTAACTGTCCAGCAGCAGCAGAGCGGCACCCGCACCTACGACATCAACGCCGACGGCGTGGCGCACTACGGTCTCTACCCGGACTGGATCGAGGATCTCCGCCGACTGGCCGGAGACCAGATCATCGAGGATATGGAGCGGGGACCCGAGGCTTACCTGCAGATGTGGGAGCGAGCGATCGGCATCGAACCGGATGCGTGCCGAGCCGATGTTCCGGATCTGACCGACGACGACTTCAGGCAACTGTCGCGGGGGATGACCCCCGAGCAGGTACTCCGCACCCTCGGTCAGCCGAACTCACGTCTCGGCAACGACTTCGTCTATTGCGTCGAAGGCGGCCGTTCAGGGGTCGTGACCTTCACCGATGACGGCTCGCTGCAGCACTGGAACGTAAGGGGCCAGGGCTGCACGCCTACGAAAGGCTAAGCTCCCAGGCGGGGGTGACCGCCATCGCACAACCAGGTGTAGCCGAGTTCTATTCGAGTGAGGCCGATGCATATAGACGGCTGTGGGCGCCGGAGTTGTTGCCTCTGTCGCGCGTCTTGTTGCCCGGGCTGCCTCTTGGGACTGCGGAACGGGTCCTGGAGGTCGGAGCAGGCATAGGTGCCCTGATGGAAGACATCGCCCGAGAGGCTCCGTCTGCGGATGTGCACGGCGTAGACCTTGCCGAGGGCATGATCAGACTCGCCCCGAAGGATCGACCGCGTGCCGTGGCGGATGCTCGGAACCTTCCGTTCCGCGACGGTACCTTCGACGTTGCGATCGCTGCGTTCATCCTGTTCCACATCCCCGAACCCACCGATGGGGTCGCAGACATGGCGCGAGTGCTGAGGGATGGTGGCACGGTGGGTACGGTCACCTGGGGGGACGACACCGGCTACCCGGCCCTCGACATCTGGACCGAAGAACTCGACCGGAGCGGAGCCGAGCCTGCAACCGCACTGGCGCGTCATGACCTGGTCGATACCCAAGACAAGGTGCGCGCCCTGTTGGATGCGAACGGCTTCGAAGGCATCCGAACGTGGTCCGGTCGATACGTGCGACCGATGACACCCGACGAGTTCTTCACCATGCGCACCTCGCTCGGATCGAGCAGGTACCGGTTCATGAGTCTGCCCGATGATGTTCGTGAAGAGTGCTTGAGCCGGGCTAAGCGAAGGATCGAGAGCCTGAGCACCTCCGACCTGACCGACAACGCCGAGGTCATCTACGCGATCGCGTCGAAAGCATGATCCTCGCTTAGCAGGCGCACTTGATGATGTCGGACCTCGGTTGCGGGGGTTGTTGGGTAGCGCGTCCGATCCTCTGTACCCTGTTGACGCCGGGCGGATCGAAGCTTTCCAAACGCTGCCCGGTGATCACATCGACCACGCCGATCCGGTCCTTCTGGCCGATATAGAGGCGGAAACCGTCGGTCGCTGCTTGGAGGCCGGTGATCGGTTGCGCCATGAACAGCGATCGCATCTCCTCGAGTGCCTTCATCGACACGACGGTCATCATGCGGCCGCTCGACAGGAACAGCCTTCCGTCGCCGATCGCCATGTGTGTTGGTTTCCCCAGCCCGAAAGACACCTGCCCCGTGCGCGTTACCGCCAGCGCCTCGGTGTCCACCTCCGCGATCGCGCCGCTTTCAGAGTTGGCCAGGAACAGCCGGCCGCCGTCGGGCGTCACGCTCATCGACGTCGCGGTGCCGGTCGAATACTGGAAGCCGTCCGGCAGATCGACGCAGTGTGCCCACTCCTCGTCGAGGCTGAGCACGTGCACGAAGGTCTTCTGGTGCCCATCCTGCTTGAGTGTGTACAGGGTGTATAGGCGCGTTCCCTTCAGGTCCATCGTTTGGATCCGCGCGGTGCCGCGCATCGCCTCCTGAAGTTCCGCATCCACGGTGTAGACACCGTCGACGACTCCCGTTGTGAGGTCGAGGTTGCGAACCCGGTAATGGGTGGGTCGATCGGCAGGGAGGTACTCGATCACGAAGAGGTTGCCGCCGTCGGTCGAGAACGCCTCGGGTTCGTAGTTGCCGTCGAGCGAGTACCTCTGCTCGTCACCCGAAGCCCCGACGACGACGAGTTCGGTGCTGCGCCGTCCTTGAGAGTAATAGGGCTCGGATCTCGGGCCGAGGGCTGCGATGGTCCCGTCACCGGAGACGATCTTCAGATCGAGGCGGCCCTGGGCGACCGTCGACCACACCGCCTTGCCGCTTCGGGGGTCCGAGCCGATCAGTCTGGTGCCGGACGGGTGCCGTCTCGCCCTGACGACGGTGGTCCAGTCAGCCGAGGGCAGGGAGTCCAGTGCCTGGAACTCCGCCGAGTCGCTGCCGGCCGCAGCTATCGCCAACCCCGCCTCGGTCTGGAGATAGAGGAGATCGTTGGATGCTTCGGGCGGAGCTTCACTCCCGCAGGCTGCCAGTACGAGCGCGGTTACGGCGAAGACGCGCCGGATCTTCATCGGTGGCCCCCTTTCCCGGTTCCTATCCTTCACCGACCCCCGAGCGGGCCCCGGGGTTGCCCCGTCCGAGGAAAGATCCGGCGCGAGGGGGCCTTACACTGGGAAACCCGACGTCTAGATCCCCACAGGAGTTCCGATCCTCATGCCCACGCGCTCCGACCTTCGCAACGTTGCGATCGTCGCCCATGTTGACCACGGCAAGACGACACTCGTCGACGCCATGTTGTGGCAGTCGGGGGCGTTCAGGACCAATCAGGATGTGGCCGAGAGGGTCATGGATTCGATGGACCTCGAGCGCGAGAAGGGCATCACGATCCTCGCCAAGAACACCGCGGTCCGCCACGGTGGCGTCAAGATCAACATCATCGACACGCCCGGGCACGCCGACTTCGGTGGAGAGGTCGAACGAGGACTCACCATGGTCGATGGGGTTCTCCTTCTCGTCGATGCGAGCGAGGGCCCCCTTCCCCAGACCCGCTTCGTGCTTCGTAAAGCATTGGAGGCACGGCTCCCGGTCATCCTCGTCGTGAACAAGGTGGATCGCCCGGATGCCAGGATCAAGGAAGTGATCAACGAGGTGTACGAGTTGTTCCTCGACCTCGATGCCGACGAATCTCAGATCGACTTCCCGATCGTGTACTGCAACGCGAAGGCCGGATGGGCTTCTCTCGAAGAGGGAGCCGAGGGGACCGACCTCAAGCCGTTGATGGATCTGCTGGTCCAACACATACCGGCCCCGTCCTACGACGAGGGACATCCCCTTCAGGCACTCGTAACCAACCTCGATGCTTCGCAGTACGTCGGACGGATCGCACTCTGCCGGGTGTTCCACGGCACGATCCGAAAGGGTGAACCCGTCGCGTGGTGCCGCGCCGACGAAACGATCGAGCAGGTGAAGATCACCGAGCTCTATGTGACCGAGGCCCTGGATCGCGTCGATGCGGATGAGGCGGGCCCGGGAGAGATCATCGCCATCGCGGGGCTTCCCGAGGTAACCATCGGGGAAACGCTGTCGGATCCCGACGACCCTCGCCCGTTGCCGGTCATGCATATCGACGACCCGAGTCTGTCCATGACGATCGGTATCAACACATCTCCGCTTTCGGGACAGGAGGGCACGAAGCTGACGGCTCGCCTTCTCAAGAACCGGCTGGATCAGGAGCTGGTCGGCAACGTCTCGATCCGGGTCCTCGATACCGAACGTCCCGATGCTTGGGAGGTTCAGGGC
>JBKHYB010000167.1:216-4394 GCA_046565725.1 Actinomycetota bacterium | reverse complement strand
TGCCGTAGCACTCTGAGCCGGGATCGGCACGATCATCGTTCCGAGGATCACCATTGCAAATATCGTTGATAGCCGCTTCATAGGGATGCTCCAACTCCGCATGTTTCGGATTCCGCTGCCTATTTCAGATGTCGGCAAAACGGTGCTGGAACTTGAGCCCTAGTTATGCGGTGTTGTCCGTATTTGCGGCACATCATCGACAACCGCTATGTAGGTAGAAGTACCTACGTGTCCGTTCTGTTACATACGCGTGTTTCGCGCTGCGCTTACTTCAAGGAGCAGTGAAGGAATCACGCATAGCCTCGAAGTCGTCGAGTACCGCGTTCCACGAATCCTCGGGAGCTTGATAGTTAAGGGCGAAACCGTATTCGCCGGTAACGAAGCCGAGGTTGATCGCGTGGTAAGTGGTCTCGTCACCCCACGTGTACTCCCATTCCGATGCTTCGAAACCTTGGAACGTTGTCGGTTCCATAGAGATGCGTTCGTAGTTGGGATGCTCCGCTTCGAACGATGGCTCTTGGGCTTCCCAGGCTCCTTGTGCGGACGGACCCGGAGTGTCGGTCCAATCCACTCGCATATAAGCGCCGGTGTCGGGATCTACGAAGTCGATGCTCTGGTCGGTGCCGCGCCCTTCTTCGATCGACCAGTCTTCGGGATGCGCGATCGAATACCCGGCATCGGGGTTCTCGTACACTGTGTATCCCTCCGGCACCTCTCGTTGGGTTGGGGTGCCTTCGTCGGCCTTACGACCATCTTGCTGCGCTCGGGGTTCAGGAGATCGCTCGTCTGCAGGCAGGTTGACGAGTATGAGGACAACGCCTGCGAGGACGAGCGCAGCGAGGCCGAGTAGCCATAGCGGCCCGCTGCTCTTCTTACGGACCGGGAGTGCTGCGGTCCGCTTCCGTTCGGTTTGTGGGGATGCGACAACCTCGGAGGTGCGTTCTTCGGTCGGAGGTGTCGCGATCACCTGACCGGCGGCGACCGACTCCAGCATGCCCCGCAGCTGGGATGCGTTCGGCCGCTGCGATGTCTCTTTGCTTAGACATGCTTCAAGTACCGGGCGTAGTTCTCCCGATCGTTCACTGAACGTTGGTTCCTCAGTGAGCACCGCCGTCAGTGTCGGGATCGGCTGACCCTTGTCGAAGGGCACTCTTCCTTCCGCGGCATAGAAGAGCGTCGCGCCGAGAGCCCAGATATCCGAAGCCGTGGTCGCTTCGGATCCGCGCGCCTGTTCTGGCGACATGTAGTGCGGGGAACCGAGGATCATGCCCGAAGCAGTGAGTCGGGGATCACCCTTCACCGAGGCGATCCCGAAATCGGCGAGCTTCGCTTGGCCGTTCTCCGGGATCATCACGTTGGCCGGCTTCACATCTCTATGAACGATGCCTTGCGCATGAGCTGCTTCGAGTGCGCTTAGTACCTGCAGGCCGATCTCCGCAACGCGTTGAGGGGTGAAGCGTTCGGTCTTGGCCATGTCCGCGAGCGTCGGAGCGTCGATCAGCTCCATCACGATGAAAGCTTTGCCTTCTCCCTGGATCACATCGAACACGGCAACGGCACTGGGATGGTTGAGACTCGCCGAGGCTCTGGCCTCGCGCATCACCCTCTTGGAGATCGATCCGCGTTGATCCTGAGGCAGGTTCGAGGGGAACCTGACCTCCTTGATCGCTACATCGCGTTGGAGCAGTTCATCGTGGGCTCGCCAAACCACGCCCATGCCGCCGCTCCCGAGCGTCTCCCGCAGCGCGTAGCGACCGCCTATGCGTTCACCGGTGTCTTGAGGTGTCATCGGGGATGCTTTACCCCGGTGGTCGGTTCGTTACCCCTAGCCGAACAAGGACGCAACCCGGTGCCGGATGGCGACCTCCAGCTCCTTCTCCTGGAGCGGATCCAGCTTGGTGCCGTCGGAGGCCCGTAGATAGAAGACGTCCACCACCCGCTCTCCGAGGGTGTCGATCTTGGCTACGTGGATGTCGAGGCCGAGGTCCGTGATGGCGGAACAGAGCGCATACAGCAGCCCAAGGGCGTCGAGCGCCCTTATCTCCACAACGGTCGAGTGCTCTGACTCGTCACGAAGGACCCGTACGTTGGGCGAGATCGGGGCCTTGGGCCGGTAGTCGTTCGCCTTTCGGGCCAACCTTGCGTCGAGTGCGAGTCGTCCAGAGTAGACGGCACCTAGATCGCTTTCGAGCCTGGTCCAGTCTGGATCGTCCGGTGTCGTCACGACGAAACGCTCCAGCGCGATCCCGTCACTCGTCGTGTAGGCGCGGGCGCTCAACACCGACATCCGATGCAAGGCGAGAACGCCGGCAGCACGTGCCAGCGTTCCCGGTCGATCCGCGAAGCAGATCGTGACCGACGCCTGTTCGCCATCCGGGTTGCGGTCGATGCGCGTGGCCACTGCGCCAGGGGCGGGTGGTCGATGCAACAGGCGGATATCGTCGGCGATCTCCTCCACGGCCGTGGTGGCGACGTAGGACGGCGGCAGCGAATCCATCACCTCGCGTGCGGCCGACGCGATGACCGGGTCGTACTGCGAAAGCTGCTTGAGCTTGGCCGTGACGTCATTGCGCTGGGGTAGCTCACCGGATCGCAGTGCTACTGCAGAGCGTCTGAAGAGAAGCGCGACGAGCGAGGCCTTCCACGGCGTCCATGCCTCGGGCCCGGTAGCGAGGCCGTCGGCTCCCGAGAGGACGTACAGCATCTTCAGGACGTCGACATCTCCGATCGTTCGGATGACGGTAGCGATCACAGCGCCGTCGTCGATGTCGCGTCGCGTGGCGGTGTCCGACAACAACAGGTGATGCCCCACTAACGTCTCGACCTCATCGATCTCCGTTTGGGCAAGTCCCATGCGAGCGCAGGCCGACCGAGCCAGATTGGCTCCCGCGATGGAGTGGTCCTCTCCGGACCCTTTCCCTATGTCGTGCAACAGAGTCGCTATGTAAAGAGAGCGCCGGTGGTCCAGGTCTGCGATGAGCTCTGCCGCGGTCGGATCGGACTCGCAGAAGGTTCTGATCGAAGCGACCGCCCGGAACGAGTGCGCATCGACGGTGTAGCGATGATAGGGATCGTGCTGAGCTCGACCCCGGACCGTGCGCCATTCGGGCATCAGTACCGGCCACGCTTGGACATGGTCGAGTAGTTCCAACGCTTGTTCTACGTGGCGCTCTTTCAGCGTGCGCACGAACGCGTCGAGCGCTGCTCCCGTCCACGGCTCCGGGGCCGATGAGACGAAGACCTCTGTCATCGAGTTCACCAACGCAGCTCCGACCGGGGCTCCGCTGACGGAGACGGCAGCCACGATCTCGAGACATCGATCCACGTCGCCCGGTATCGGGGCGATGATCCGTCCGTCTTCGAGCCGGATGTCCTCGGACAGGGGGCGGCTCGTTCCAGATCGCCTCGGTCCTTGGGAGGCGGAGTCTCCGGCTGCCAACATCGACAGCCGGGCGAGATGCTCGATGCGACGTCCGGCAGTGTGGACGGCTTCCATCAAGACGTCACGTCCTTCGTGGCCCGGCATGCCCATGCGGTCGGCGACGGCTTGCTGCAGATCGAGGCGAAGGGTGTCGGTCTTTCGGGGTACCTCGGCGTGGAGGGCTTCCCTCACGCCCAGCAGGATGTCTGCACTCTCTTCGATCTCGTCGGTGACCAGGTCCGCTGTGGTGATCGCCTGCAACCATTGCACCGTGTGGAAGTCCCTGAGGCCTCCGATGCCATTCTTGATATCCGGCGCGAGGGTCCACCCGACGCGGTCGGCTATGCCGTGCCTCTCGTTGGTGGTTTCGATGACCCTGCGTGCGAAGGCTCTGCGTTCCTTGCGCACCCATCGGTTGCGGCGATCGACCAGTTCGTCGAATAGTTCGGCCGCCCCCCACACGAGGCGAGCGGTCAGCAACGAGGTTGCCGCGTGAAGGTCGCCTGTAGCTCGCTCTATCGCTTGCTTCGGGCTGAGGCTTGCGTGACCGACCTGGAACCCTGCGTCCCACAGCGGATACAGAACGTTCCGCAGCGTCGCCTTGGAGAGATCGCGATCGCCCGCGGCCCCCACGAACAAGAGGTCGATATCGGAGTGAGGCGAGACCTCGGCTCGTCCGTATCCCCCGACCGCTACGAGCGCAAGGTTGGTGGTGCCGCCGAGCCGTTCTTCGCAGAGATCGCGGAGCGGGGGGGGG
>JBKHYB010000167.1:0-206 GCA_046565725.1 Actinomycetota bacterium | reverse complement strand
CGCGGTCTATACCGACCGCGCGCTCCGATGAAGCCTTGCTTCCGTCCGAGAGGCTCGCTATCCGCGGAGCGCGGAGGTCAGAGAGCGTCGCTGCCCCTTTCTCCGGTACGGATCCGGATGACCTCCTCGGCGGGCGTGACCCAGACCTTGCCGTCCCCGATCGAGTCGGTCCTGGCTGCGGTGACGATCGCTTTCGTGACCTCGTC
>JBKHYB010000166.1:0-4401 GCA_046565725.1 Actinomycetota bacterium | reverse complement strand
GCCCGATCCCTTGAAGACGATGCCCACAGGCGAATAAAGCTTCCGAAGTTTGCCGCCGCAGGTGGGGCAATCCTCCAGAGGGGGGTCGTCGAAGCTCTGCTTGGCCTCGGTCCGCTCACCGCAGGCCGTGCAGGCATATTCGTAGATCGGCATGAAGGAAAGTGTGCCATCTGCCAGGCAGGAGCCTTGACGCGGGTGTTCAATCCACTTCTTAGGTACCAAAGCTTGGCCCGGGGGGGCCGCTTCGGGTACACATCTAGTTGACAGAGGGTTCAAGAGAGGGTCTGGCTTTTGTCCTTACAGCGGCGGCTGGCACTTTTCTTCGTGCTCATCGTGATCCTGCCGCTGGCCGTGGCAGGGCTCATCGTCCAGCGGGTCGTGGTGGACGAGATATCTCGGCGCGCCGTCCTTTCACTCGGCCCGGCCGTGGATGCAACGGTTGCCCTATACCGAGACAGGATGGAGGCCCTCGACGCTCGCGTGCGAGGCACGCTGGGACTCTCCCAGTTCGCAACGGTCCTCCAGAGTAAGGATCCGGCCCGGGTAAGGGGATTCCTGTCCTCGAGGCTGAGCGAAACCTCGAACCTCGATTTCTTCGTGGCCTTCGATCGGAAGGGCGACCGTCTGGCGTTCGAACGCACCAGCGGCGAATTCGTGGAGGGTTTCCCACTTCCGAGCGTCGAGGACATCGAGACCGCCGAGGGCGGCGGAGGCGTCGGGTTCATCGTCACGGACCGGATCCCGATCAAGATCGCGGGCCGCGGTGAGATCGGCAGCGTGATGGGCGGATCCTGGGTGGACCGAGACCTGCTTGCAGGTTCCTCACAGGAAGGCGTCGAGTTGTCTCTCGTGGGTGGGGGAAGGGTCATCGCCTCTACCGCCGACCTGAACGAACCCATGGCCCTGAAGCCCTCCTTCGACGGTTCCTTCACGACCGACATCGATGGTGAAGCGCAAGCGCGCGCGGCGCGCCTGCAAGGGGGTATGGCGGTCGTTTCGTCGACGCCGACATCGCCGATAGATGCACTCTCACAGCGGGTGCTGACCTCGTTGTTGGCGCTGTTGGTGCTGGCAGCCGTGGGGACCGCTGCGTTGGCATACCTGTTGGCACGGCTCATCACCCAGCCGATCGAGGAGTTGTTGGTGGGCGCACAGGCGATCGCGCAGGGGCGGTTCGACTACAAGATCCAGTCCCGGTCCAAGGATGAGGTCGGCAAACTCGCCGAGGCCTTCAACGAGATGTCGGAGCGCCTGAGCGCGACCATCGGCGAGCTGTCCGGCGAGCGGGACCGCCTCCAACGTGTCATCCACCGGGTGGGGGAGACGCTTCGGTCCACCCACGACATGGGTCAGATCCTTGGATCGATCATCCACACCGCGGTGGACGCGACGAACGCCGACATCGGGATCTTCTGGAGGTTCAACCCCAGCCGCTCGGAGCTGTATCCGGCCAGCCTCGCCGGGATCGAAGAGTCCGAACTCAATCGGGTAACGATCGGCGAGGGGATAGTGGGACACGTCGCCGAGCGCGCTACCGATGCGCTCGTTCCAGGTTCAGGTGGCACCGGGCCTCGCCCGGCCGACGGGGAACCGAAGGTTCCCGTCGCGATGGCGGTGCCCGTCTACAGCCAGGACCGGGTGACGGGGGTTCTATCCGTCTATCGCAAGAGCAGCGATCGGCCTTACGGCCGCGACGATCTCGACAAGGTGATCTTCCTGGCGGAGCAGGGCGGTGTCGCGATCGAGAACGTCATGCTGCACGAGGAAGCGCGTCGGCTGTCGCTCATGGATGGTCTCACGGGCATCTGGAACCGTCGCTTCCTGCAGATGCAGTTCCGGCAGACGATCGCTACGTCACAACGATTCCAGCGTCCGTTCAGCATCCTGATGATGGACCTCGACCGCTTCAAGGGGATCAACGACGCTTACGGGCACCCCCGAGGGGATGCGATCCTCGTCGAGTTCGCGAAGCGGGTCAGTGCCGCTCTCCGAGAGGTTGACACCTTCGCTCGGTACGGGGGCGAGGAATTCGTCGTCCTGTTACCCGAAACGGATGTCGATGGTGCGGCCACGACGGCCGACAAGATCTGTGAGGTGATCCGCTCCAAACCGTTCGGTGACCTCGAGGAAGAGCCGGTGTTCCTGACCGTTTCGATCGGCGTGGCGGCCTACCCCAGTCATGGAGAAACGCTGAAGTCACTGGTCGAGGCCGCCGATGCTGCCCTCTACAAGGCGAAGGAAGAAGGAAGGGACCGTGTAGTGGTGGCGGATCCCGGGCCGGGCAAGCTTCGCCTGGCGTGAGCTTCGACTCACGGGGCCGTTAAGGTCAGAGCGTGAAAGTGCACAAGGCGGTTATCCCAGCAGCCGGACTCGGTACTCGGTTCCTTCCCGCGACCAAGGTTCTGCCTAAAGAGATGATCCCCGTGGTCGACAGACCGGGGATCCAGTGGGCGGTCGAGGAATGCGTGCGTGAAGGCATCACCGATATCTGCATCGTCACCAGCCGCGGGAAGTCACTGATCGAGGATCATTTCGACCTCGCTCCGGAACTCGAGGCGACACTGAAAGACCGGGGGAAGCTCGAAGAGCTCGAGCAGGTCAAGGCGATCTCCGAACTTGCCACGGTCTATTCCGTCCGGCAGAAGGAGCCTTTGGGCTTCGGGCATGCCGTGCTGCAGGCGAAAGAGTTCGTGGGCGACGATCCCTTCGTCGTCCTGGTGCCCGACGAGATCGTTCCGGAGCCGATCGGTGACGAGGCCTCGCTCATGCGCCGGATGGTCGAGGTCTACGAACGCTTCGACAAGACGGTGGTCGCCGTCAGGAAGGTCCCGCGTGAGGACGTTTCCTCGTACGGCATCGTCGATCCGGTCTTCGTGGAGGACGACGTCGCCGAGATCAGGCACTTCGTGGAGAAACCGGCCGTCGAGGAAGCGCCTTCGGAGCTGGCATCCGTGGGCCGCTACGTCCTGTCGCCGGCCGTGATGAAGGCCCTGGCTTCCACCGAACCGGGACACGGCGGCGAGATCCAACTGACGGACGCGATCATGAAGGTGATCGAGGAAGAGGGTGGCATGGCTTACGTCCACGACGGCCCGATCTTCGACGTTGGGCGCAAGTTCGACTTCATCAAGGCCACCGTGCTACTTGCTCTCCGGAACGAGGAGCTCGGCGACCGCGTGAAGAGTTTCCTCGACGAGCTCTAAGAGCCGTGCTTAGCGTCGAACAGGCCAGAAGCAGGGTGCTTTCTGCTTTCGATCCACTTGCGCCCGTCGAGATCGAACTGACGCAAGCGCGAGGCTGCGTCGTAGCGGGGGACCTGACCGCTTCGCATCCTTCACCTCGTTTCGATAACTCGGCGATGGATGGCTATGCGGTGAGGGCAGCGGATGTGACCGGTGCTTCGGACACCGAGCCCGCACGGTTGGAACTGCAGGGTGAGGTGCGCGCGGGCGGTACGCAAGATCCTGCAGCGGTCCGTCCTGGATGCGCTGTGAGGATCATGACCGGCGCTCCCGTTCCTTCGGGCGCAGATGCCGTGGTCCCGGTCGAAGAGACCGACGAGGATGGCGGCTGGGTGTTGGTGAAGGCTCCCGCTCCTCTGGGCGCTCATATCCGTAGGGCCGGTGAAGATCTCGAAACGGGAGACCTGATGGTGGCGGCGGGCACGGAGTTGCGTCCCGGCGAGATGGCTCTGCTCGCAGCGATGGGATGCGCACGGATCTCGGTTCATCGCCGTCCCCGTGTGTCGATCTTGGTCACCGGCGACGAACTTGTGCCGGTGGATGCCGAGCCGGGTCCGGGTCAGATCAGGGATTCCAACTCCGTCGCATTGCGTTCGCTCGTGGAGGAGTGTGGCGCGGAGGTGGCGGGGGCCGAGCGCGTCCCCGACGACCTCGAGGCGACGGTGGCGGCGTTGCAGTCCGCCGCGGCGCGATCAGATCTGGTCGTTTCCTCCGGTGGCGTTGCGGTCGGTCGCTACGATTTCATCAAGCCGGCTGTCGAACGTCTCGGTCGGATCGACATGTGGAAGGTCGCGATGCAACCGGGTAAGCCGGTCGTTCTCGGCGAGGTCGCAGGTGTTCCCTTCCTCGGTCTGCCCGGGAACCCGGTGTCTATCCACGTTTCTTTCGAGCAGTTCGTGCGGCCCGCGCTACGCAAGATGATGGGTCATAGGGATCTGATGCGCCCTACGGTGATCGCACGCTTGACCGATGCGGTGACGAAGAAGCCCGGTCGGAAACATTTCGTCCGCGTCTTTCTGGAGCAGATCGATGGAACGTGGTTCGCTACGCCTACGGGACCACAGGGATCGCACATCCTGTCCAGTCTCGCCGGCTGCGACGGCGTTGCCGTCTTCCCGGAGGCCGAGACGCGGCTGGAGATGGGGGCCGAAGTGGATGT
>JBKHYB010000165.1:0-4414 GCA_046565725.1 Actinomycetota bacterium | reverse complement strand
GGGCTCTTCGATAGTCACCTCGAGGGGTTCCCCAACCGGTAGATCGACCATCCTCGGATGGTATCCGGCCGAGGCACCCATCTCGCGTCGCTACCGGGGACTAGAGTGACCGGGTGGAGCGAACGACCATCGCGGTAGATCCCCATCTCGATCTCGGATCGACCCTGGCGCCCTTACGCCACGGTTCGATCGACCCGACCATCAAGATCACCGCGAAGGAGGCGGTCCGAGCTACCAACACGCCGGACGGCCCGACGACCGTGCATCTGAAGCATGCGGGTGACCTCGTTACAGCAACTGCCTGGGGACCGGGCGCGGTGTGGGCTTTGGACCGGGCGCCGTCATGGCTGGGTCACGAAGACGCTCCGTCAGACTTCCGTCCCGGAGACCCCCTGCTCGGCCGGCTCCATCGCGAGAACCCAGGTCTCCGTATGTGCCGGTCGCTGGCGGCGGTCGAACTTGCGGTTCCGACCATCCTCGAACAGAAGGTCACCACCAAGGAAGCAACTCGCAGCTACGCCGCGCTGGTTCACCGCTACGGAACCCCGGCGCCGGGGCCGGCACGCCTGAAGGTCCCCCCGGCTCCGGAGACGCTGGCGGAACTCCCCTACTTCGCCTTCCATCCCTTGGGCATCGAGAGACGTCGCGCCGAAGTGCTCCGCCGCATCTGTTCGGTAGCGGACAGGATCGATGCCGTGGTCGAACGAGGTTCCGCAGACCTTCAGAGGGCCCTGCTATCGATCCCGGGGATCGGACCATGGACGACGGCGATCGTGGCCCAGGCCGCCCTCGGGGATCCCGACGCCGTGATCACCGGCGATTACCACCTCCCGAACATCGTGGGGTGGGCGCTGGCGGGTAAGCCTCGGTCGACCGACGCAGAGATGCTGTCGCTCCTGGCTCCATATCGGGGCCATAGAGCCAGGGCGACCCGCCTGATCGTCGGGGCAGGCTTCAGAGCGCCTTCGTTCGGTCCCAAGCGACCGCTGCGCGATATCGCCGGTTTGTGAGTCGATCCCGCCTGGGAGCCCTATCCGCGGTGCTTGAGACCGGTCACTTGACCAGACGAGATAGCCGCCGGTCGGCGAGTCTCTTCCCGCCCGTCTGGCAAGCCGGGCAGTAGACGATCTCGTAGTCCTCGTAAGACACCCGCTGCAGGGCCTCGCCACAACGCGGGCAGGGAGATCCGAAACGACCGTGCACGGCGAACCGGCCCGGCAGCTTGTCGGGCAGCCCACCGGTACGACGACGTTCCGCTTGCAAGCCGCGTGCCAGCACCGTCGCGACGGCTTCCAGCAGAACCGAACGCTGGTCCGGGTCGAGCGATCTCAGTGTGGCGTAAGGCGACAGCCCGGCTTCGTGAAGGATGTCGTCCACGAAGCCGCGGCCTATCCCAGCGACGGTTCGTTGGTCCCTGAGCGACGTATGGAGGCGGCGTCCATCGTCGGCGCTCGAGACCCACTCGCGGAACGACGGGTCGTCGGGTTCGGGACCGAGTCGTTCCAGGGGACCCTCGTCATCACCGGCGAGCAGCCAGAGTCCGGCCTTGCGTTGGGTACCGAACTCCTTGATCAGCAACGAGGGCGCATCTTGGAACCCGAGTCGGGCCACCGCATGCTTGGGACGGGACGTTCTCGGTGGATCTTCCAAAGCGACGCGGCCCCCCTGCGAGAGATGCACGAGAAGTCGCACGTCCTCCAGGTCGAACACCAGGTACTTCCCCCGCCGGCGCACCTCCTCGATGCCTAGCCCGATCACGGCCTCGGGGGCCGGATCGTAGGTCTTGAGGGCCGAGAACTGATGCAGGTGGAACCCCGTCAACTCCTTCCCGCGCAACAACGCATCGAGACGCTCGGCGAGTGCCTGCATCTCGGGGAGTTCGGGCATGACGTCTCTCTAGGTCAGCTGCCAGATGTCATCGACGATGATCGGCGTCTCGTGGCCGTCCGCATCGACGCCCGTCACGGTGACCTCGGGCCCTCCGATCATGAAGTCCGTGTGCACCTCGGACATGTTGACCCCGAGGGCTTCGAGTTCCGTCGCGCTCATGGTCTGCCCGCCGTCGACGCCCTGCGGGTAGCCGGCACCGTACGCGATGTGGCAGGTGGCGTTCTCGTCTATCAGGATGTCGAAGAAGGTGCGCCCCGTCTTGCCGATAGGCGAGGACCCGTCGACCAGAGCAACTTCTCCCAGCCGATCGCCGCCCGGCTTGGCCATCTCTCCTTCGACGATCTCCTTACCTTTCGAGGCACGGACCGCGGAGACCTTTCCACCGGCGAACTCGACCTCGAGGTTCTCGACGATGGTCCCGTGCAACGCCAGCGGTCTCGTCGAACGGACCACCCCCTCCACCCGGCGCATGTCCGGCGTGGTGAACACCTCTTCCGTCGGCATGTTCGCCACGTATTCGCGGCCCTTGTCGGTCACCATGGTGGCTGCGTTCCAGTTCGATGACGGGAGCAACCCCACGAAGAGGTCGGTTCCCGGACCGGTGAACCTGATCCCATCGAACCGACGATCGTTCAATGCCTTGGAACGCTCCGCGAGGCGGTCGACGTGCTCCTTCCATGCCGTCATGGGATCGGCTTGATCCAACCGCATGAATGAGAACAGGTCGTCCCACAACCGGTCGACGTCCGGCTCGCCGTAAACGACCTCGGCCCAGCCTGGGGAAGCGCACGCCACGTAGGTCCAATTCACCTTCCCGGAGTGCACGAGTTCGATCACCGACCGCAGACGCGGCATCGCGTCGGCCCCGGCGCGGCGAGGGTCTTGGTCGCTCAGGAGGTCCGGGACGGGGTCGCCTGAGACTTGCACCAACGCTCCACCGTTCTCTACCAACCAGTCGTATCGGGCATGCAGCCAGGGAGGGGTCCACGACAGCGAGGCTTCCGACGCGTGTTCGACACGGGCGCTCTTCGTGTACGGGTCCCAGTACCAGACATCCACGAACTCGGCCCCCATCTCATATGCGACCTCCGTGAGGGCTCGGGCGAGCGGAGCGTGGTCGTAGAAACATTTGATGGCCACGACCTGTCCAGGCGCGATGTTCGCGCCAACCTTCAGGGACAGCTCTGCGAAAGAACGAAGACGATCTGCATCCATGCCGACCACTATAGGACGACTAGCGGCTTGATCCATCGGGCACATTAGGGTGGCCGGAAGTCTTGAAGATCGGAGGGACATGAACGATCGGATGCTCGAAGAGCTGTACGAACTGCTGCGGATACCGTCCATCTCGTCCGGCGGCGGCGACCCGGCCGATCTCACGCGGGCTGCCCGGTGGCTCATCGACAAGATCGTCCGGGCCGGAGGCACGGCAGGCCTTGCCGACGTCCCCGGCAATCCATTGGTGGTCGGCCACTTGCCCGGCCCCCCAGACGCTCCGTGGGTGATGATCTACGGCCACTACGACGTGCAGTCCGCGGAACCGGAGGATGAATGGGATTCGCCTCCGTTCGAACCGACGATCCGCGGCGATCGGCTCTACGCGCGCGGTGCCTCTGACGACAAGGGGAACTTCTTCCCTCTTCTCTACGTCGCCTGCGAGCTCGCCGAGCGCGGCGAACTCCCGGTCAACGTCAAGGTGGTCGTGGAGGGAGAGGAAGAGGTCGGTAGCGACAACATCATCGATTACATCCGAAATGACGACCTGCATCTGGATGCGGCCATCATCTTCGACTCACTGATGATCAACGCCGACACGCCCTCTCTCACCCTTTCGGGACGCGGGATGGTCATGGTCAGCCTGGACGTGACCGTGGGCGAACGGAACCTCCACTCCGGCATGTACGGAGGGTCCGCGCTGAATGCCGCTCACGTGCTCCACGGCATCCTGTCGGAGGTTCTGCCGGGGCCGGATGGACGGCTGCGCCCCGAGCTGCGGGAGGGCATCGTGGAACCGTCTCCCCTGGAACTCGAGTCGTGGGAAGGGCTGCCCGAAGGCGAGTCGGTGATACGAGAGGTGGGCGGCCGTCCGATCTGGGAGGGATCCGGTCGCGACTACTACGTGCAGAACTGGGCCGATGCTTCACTGGACGTGAGCGGCGTCGAGACCGGGGACGCACAGCAGGTGAGGACGATCATCCCCGCCACGGCCCGATGCAAGTTCTCGATAAGGCTCGCACCCGGACAAGACGCCGAGAGGATCCGTTCGAACCTCGACGCGATCCTCCGCGACGCGATCCCCGAGGGCGCCGACGTTGCCATCGAGTACACCTCGATCTGCGATCCAGCCCTTTTCGATGCCGAGTCCGAGGCCGTCGCCCTGGCGATCGAAGCGTTCGAAGAGGTCACCGGTAAGCCACCGGCGCTCACCCGCATCGGGGGGACGCTGCCGATACTCGTGGCCTTGGCCGAGCGGAAGATCCCGACCATAATCTCCGGCTACGCCCTGGCCGAAGACTCGATCCAC
>JBKHYB010000164.1:0-4476 GCA_046565725.1 Actinomycetota bacterium | reverse complement strand
TCCGAGGAGGCGATCTTGTCGACCAGACCGTCGGTAACGCCTTGAGGATGGAGGTACATCAATCTCATCCGACGCAGCCCATCGATGCCTTCCAGCGCGTCGAGCAGGGTGACGAAATCTCCCTGGTCACTGTCCCGACCCCACATGACCGAATCCTGGCTCACGAGAGAAAGCTCGGTCACGCCCGACATCACCAGACCGCGCGCTTCCTCAACGATCTGCTCGAGTGGCCGCGACCTGAACTTCCCGCGCATCAGGGGGATCGCGCAGAAGGTACAACCGCGATCGCAACCTTCGGCGATCTTCAGATAGGCCCACGGGGTCCGGCCGAACCGCACCCTGGGAGCGGCCGCGATCGTGGCATCCCAGTACGCGGGATCGAAGCGGGTCCCGGGTTCGCCGAAGATGCGCTGTTCGAGTGTTCCCGTCGCAGCACCTTGGACGATCTCGGCGATGCGGGGGTAGGCGGCGAAGTCCACCAGGGCATCGACCTCGGGCAATGCGTTATCCAGCTCGTCGGCGGAGCGGGCCACGAGGCAGCCTGTCATGATCAAGCCCTTGAGCCCATCCTTCTTCAGCTCGGCGAGATCGAGAACCTCCTCGACCGTCTCCCGCCGGGCAGGATCGATGAAACCGCAGGTGTTGACGAGTACGACATCGGCGTCGCCCACGTCCTCGGTCATCTCGTGGCCGGACGCGGCGAGCAGACCTCCGAGGCCTTCGGAATCGATGGCGTTCTTCGGACAGCCCAAAGTGACTATGGATACCTTCGGCAATCTTGATCCTCGCTGCTAGAAGGTGTCGAGGTCGTCGGGGAAGGTCAGATTAACCGGGTCCTGGCCGCCGGGGCTCCCGAGGTTCTGTCCGTTGACGATCAGCTCGACGGCGAACGGTGCGCCGAGTCGCAGGAAGACCTTCTTGTTCCCGTTGAGGGTGAGCGTGTCTCCGGCGGCGAGGATCATGCCCCCGTCCGGGGTCGCTGCCTTCCCGTCCTCGGTAGCGAATACCCAACAGTCATCGTTCGCCGCGACGACCTCGACCTCGACACCTTCGAGAGCGACCTCGACCTCGGACGGAGACTCCGACGGTTGGACCTCGTCCGTCGGTGGAGTCGCTTCCTCCGCGGGTGTCTCTGCCGCGACGGTGCCGGGTTGCTCGTCGTCCTCTCCCGTTCCCTGTGCGAGACCGATCACGGCGAGGGCCACGATCGCAGTGAGAGCCATCATCGACGCGACCACCCACGAGTTCATCTTGCGAGGCGCAGCCGCCTTGTTGCGACGGCCTTGGCGTTCGAGTGCCCCGATCTGTTGAACCTCGTAGCGGGCTATGCCGAACCGCCTGTCGAACTCCTCCAACAACGGAGTGGGGTCGACCCTCAGGTAGCGCGTGTAGGACTTGAGGAATCCCCGGACGTAGGTGGGCGCGAGGAAATCGAACTCATCTGACTCCATGCGCATCAGATAGTCGGCGCGTATGCGTGTTTCTTCTGCGGCCCTCTCGATGCCGATGCGGCGTTTCCGCCGCGCGGCCCGGAGGTAAGCACCCATCGTTGTGGGCTCGTCCACGGCGTTCCTCAGACCCCCAACTAGACAACTGGTAGGGCCATTATAGGAACCTCTGGTCCTAGGGGACTAGTGCGCTGTGGCGGCAGAGGCCTACAGATCGTCCTGTTCTCTATCGTCCCGTTCGTCCAGCTCTTCGACGGTCATGAGAACGTCACGGGGTTTGGAACCTTGAGAAGGGCCTACGACGCCACGCTGCTCGAGGAGATCCATCAGCCGCCCCGCCCTGGCGAAGCCCACCTTCAGCTTGCGCTGGAGCATCGAGGTCGAGCCGAGCTGCGAACGCACCACGAGGTTCAGGGCTTCTTCGAGCAGGTCGTCGTCGTCTCCAGCACCACCGGCCGACCCACCACCGATACCGCCGGAGCTCTCCTCCGCTGTGACGCCTTCGACGTAGGACGGTTCCCCTTGACGACGAGCATGCCCGACGATGCCGGCGATCTCTTTCTCGGTGACCCATGCTCCCTGGATACGCCGCGGCTTCGAAGAGTTCGCGTGTAGGTACAGCATGTCGCCGTGACCGATCAGCTTGTCGGCCCCGCCTTGGTCCAGGATGACGCGCGAGTCTTGCTGGCTGGCCACACTGAACGCCATCCGCGACGGGATGCTGGCCTTGATCACACCGGTGACGACATCGACGCTGGGCCGCTGCGTGACGACCAAGAGGTGGATGCCGACCGCGCGGGCCATCTGTGCGATACGACAGATCGCCGCTTCCACATCGCGCGGCGCCACCATCATCAGATCGGCCAGCTCGTCCACGACGACGAGGATGTAAGGGAGCGGCCGCGGTTCGGGGTCGTCATCCGACAGCTTGGTGATCGCTCCGCGCGCGGCGGCCTCGTTGTAAAACTCGAGGTTGCGCTGACCGGAAGCTGCCAACATCTCGTAACGCATCTCCATCTCACGCACGACCCAGTTCAAGGCGCCGGCGGCCTTCTTGGGATTGGTAACGACGGGCGACAGGAGATGTGGGATGCCTGCGTAGTGGGTCAGCTCCACACGCTTGGGGTCGATGAGGATCATGCGCACCTGATCGGGCCGGGCCCGCGCCACGATCGAAGTGATGATCGCGTTGATGCACGACGACTTACCGGAGTTCGTGGCCCCTGCGATCAGCACGTGAGGCATCTCGGTGATGTTGGCGAGCACGGTCTCGCCGGAGATGTCCTGGCCGAGGGCGACCGCCAGGGGGTGCTTGTCCGCCTGCGCCACCTTGCTCCGAAGCACGTCACCCAAGGTCACCAGCTGGCGGGAACGGTTGGGAACCTCGATGCCGATCGCCGACTTCCCGGGGATCGGGGCGAGGAACCGCAACTCACCCGAGGCGAGCGCGTACTTGATCTCGTTGCTCAGAGAGAGCACGCGATTGACCTTGACCCCGGGACCGAGCTCGATCTCGAATCGGGTCACGGTGGGACCGGCGGTATAGCCGGTCACCGCCGCATCGACGTTGAACTGTTCGAGGGTCGCCTCCAGCACCTTGATGGTCTTGGAGATCGACTGCTCGGAAACCTCGCGCTCCCCGCCCAAGGACAGCAGGTCCAGCGGCGGCAACTTGTAGTTGCTGGAATCGCCGACCGGCATCGCCAGTTGTTTGGGCTTGGTGGGGAGCGCCTGCACGACCCCCTCGTGCGGTTCCGTTCCTTCCGCGTCGGCTGCATCGGCGTCCTTGCGGCGCCCGCGCCTCTTCTTCGGTTGTTCGACCTCGTCGTCGGTGAGGTCTATCTCGCCCGCAGGCTCGTCGTCGACGTGGATTATCTCGACATCGTCCTCGGAGTCCAGGTCGATCCGGGCCGCGAGACCCTTGCCGAAGGCAGCCGCGCTGGCGAGTCCGATCTTCATCCAGCCGCCCACGGTCCCGACCGAGGTGCGGGTGAGGACCATGAGACCGGCGCCCAGCAGCAGCAGCAGGACGACCCAGGTGAAGAAACCACCGATCACACCGGACATGGGCCGCGCGATCAGCGCCCCGAAGATCCCGCCGATGTCGTCGAGCTTCTCTATGGGAGCACCTACGCGCTTGTTGCCGTTGGCGAGATGGACCATCCCCGCGAGCGCCAGGGAGACCACCCCGGCTCCGGCGGCCAGGCGCGCGATCTGGGGGCGGGCGGCGGGAACGATCATCAGCAGTCCGGAGCCGACCACGGCGACCGGGAACAGGATCGAGATCCCTCCGAACAGGCTGCCCGCGAGGTCGGCCAGCAGTCCCCCGACGGGCCCGCCTCCCTCGGTGTAGATCGCCATGCCCGACAGCACCCCGAGGAAGGCGACCAGAAGTCCCCAGACCTCCACGGGGGCGGTGCGGATCTGCACGAAGATGAACCGCAAGACCTTGGCCGCGAACGGCTCCCGAGGCGGTCGCCGAACGGGCTTGCGGGCGGGAGCGCGCCGGGACGAGCCCGCCGGTGCGGTCCTCTTGCCCTGCGCTGGACGCCGTGCCCTCGCGCCGCTGCGGGGCGGGGTATGACGGCGCGTCCGGGTAGCCACCTCGCTCTGCCTCCTGGTCGTGGGGTCACAACAGTAACGCTAGTTAACAGTTTTAACAGGATTTCCCGATACCTGGAAGGGCTGGGCTCGGCGTGGGGCGGACTGGGGCCGGGAGCTGGGGACCGGACCTAGCCCCTTACCCGAGGGCAGGCATCCTGGAAGTCCTTTCGTCGCGAACTCGTGGTGTGCAGCATCTGATCGAGCGAACATCCTGAAAGTTTTCGAAAACCTTCGAAAAGATTCTCCGCGTAGGTCGCATCTGAGATCAAAAGTGTCGTACCCCCTCGTCATCATGTGACCTATGACTCGTTACACAGAGTTGGGTATCGAGATGTTCGAGAAGGCGAGCGCCGAGCTCGAGCCCAATCTCATGACCCAAGAGGAAGTCGAGAAACAATTCCAGCTCTACACGAGAGCCGAACGT
>JBKHYB010000163.1:4259-4490 GCA_046565725.1 Actinomycetota bacterium | reverse complement strand
GAGAGGGTGACGCTTGGATCGATCCCGGTCACGGGGTCGGCGCGGACCATCCTGGACCTGGCCGGTGTGCTGGATGCAGACAGCACCGAAGCGGCGCTGGAGGACGCCCTCCGAAGGGGTCATGTGTCCCTAAAGCGACTGCGGCTGGAACTCGAACGGAAGACCGCCAGAGGCGTAAGCGGCAGTGCCCGACTCCGCGAGCTGCTGGCACAGCGACCCGACGGCTACAGG
>JBKHYB010000163.1:0-4249 GCA_046565725.1 Actinomycetota bacterium | reverse complement strand
TCTGCCCGAGCCGGTTCACGAACAGCCCATCCGGCTGCCCGACGGGACCGTCCTGCGTCCAGACTTCTGCTACCCGGAACTCAAGATCGCCATCGAATGCGAGAGCTATCGCTGGCACGGTGGCCGACGCGCCTGGTTACGTGACATCGAGCGATACGCGCTGCTCAGGAGGGCAGGGTGGATCGTTATCCAGGTGACGATGGAGATGATCGAACCGGATCCGAGCCACTTCCTGGACGACCTGAGGTCCTACCTGGTACCCCGCCTATTCGGTTGAACGTTCTCATCCGGAAAGGTGATCGAAAAGCGAACGCTCTGCGGATGAGAACGGGGGGGTTACTTGATGTCGAGCAGTTTCTCCCGGACCGCGTAGACCACGGCCTCCATCCTCGAATGGAGGTGCAACTTCTCGAGGATGTTGCGGACGTGATTCTTGACGGTGTTCTCGGAGATGAAGAGCTCCGTACCGATGTCTCGGTTGTTCATGCCCTTGGCTACGAGTTTGAGGACCTCGAGCTCCCTGTCGGTCAGGCGGGGCCCAGGCACACTGGATCGCTCGTCACGGCGCTTGACCATGGCGGCGAACTCATTGAGGAGCTTGGAGGCCATCGAGGGAGAGATCAGTGATTTGCCCTGCTGCACCTCACGGACCGCGTTAGCCACCTCTTCGATGGAGATCTCCTTCAGCAGGTAGCCGGAGGCTCCCGCTTTGATCGCCTCGTAGAGGTCGGCCTCTTCGTCGGAGATCGTCAGCATGAGGATCTTCGTCGACGGCAAGACATCCTTGATGGAGCGGGTAGCTTCGATGCCCGAGCGTTTGGGCATGCGGACGTCCATAAGGACTACATCGGGAGTGGTCTTCTCGGCTCTTTCGACGGCCTCGTGACCGTCGCTGGCCTCCCCCACCACATCGATGTCGGGCTCCCCCTCGAGCACCATCTGCAGTCCGCGCCGGAACAGGGCGTGATCATCGACGATCAGGACGCGGATCGCATCGTCCCTTTTCGTCGTTTCCGCTTTGGACATGTTTGCCCCTCTCACAAAGGAGTTGTTCCGGTTCGGAAAGTCTATTGCTCGGGTGGTTCGGAATGCATAGGCAATCTTGCTTAGGCCACTACGGCTATTGGCAGCATAGGCATCTAACGTGAAATGTGCCCGGATTGTCTACCTTCTGACGGGTCCTGCAGGAGAGGAAACACCGCGTTGCATGGCTCAAGCGCAACAGGCCACTAGAACCTCTACCCTCGGAGCTCCCGCCCACTTGAGCGCCGTGGCACAGGCGCCGGACGTAGCGCCCGTTGTGACCAGATCGTCGATCAGGAGAACCGGTAAGCGGACGTCGCGCCCGGCGAAGGCTCCGATCACGTTCTCCCTGCGCTGCTGCCTATCGAGTTCGGTCTGGTCGCGGGCTTCCCCGACGCGGTGCAAGAGCCGCCTGAGCGGCAGGCCCGTGGCTCGGGCAACCCGCCGAGCGAGGACGTGGGCGTGGTCGAAGCCCCGGTCGAGCATGTCCTTGGGACGGCCGGGCACCCAGGTTACGACCCGAGCCTCACATCCATCGGTCCACATCCGGTCCACCATCGCAGTGGCCAACGGAGCCGCTGCCGGCCTCAGGTGATGCAGTTTCAGATCGAGAACCAGCTTGCGGGCGGCTCCCGAATATCGGAACGCCGCCCACAACGCATCGACATGTTCGGGGGCGACGACGCGCTCGGGTGCGGTTAGCCCGTGGCGACACTCCTCGCAGAGGGCCTCGCCGAAAGCTCCGCATCCTGCGCATCGAGCTCCGAAAACATCCAACCACCGGTCCATCGCCTCACCCTAGCGATGGGGTGAGACGCGTTGAGGCCGTGGCGGATCTCTAGGTGCCTTCCTCCCAGGCCTCCAGGTAGTCGCGCTGCTCCTGGGTGAGTTCGTCGATCCTGACGCCCATGGTCTCTAGCTTCAGACGAGCCACGTCCTTGTCGATCTCGACCGGCACGTCGTAGACCTTGCGCTCCAGCGAAGCGGCATTGCGAACCAGCCACTCGCAAACCAGAGCCTGATTGGCGAAGGACATGTCCATAACCGATGCGGGATGGCCCTCGGCCGCGGCCAGGTTGACGAGCCTGCCGTCCGAAAGCACGTAGATCCGCCGGTCGCTCGTGAGCGAGTACTCGACCACCTCGGGGCGCACCTCTCGCTGCCCCGAAGCCATCTCGCGAAGTGCAACGAGATCGATCTCGATGTCGAAGTGTCCGGCGTTGGCAAGGATGGCCCCGTCCTTCATGAGCTCGAAGTGCTCTCCCCTAAGGACGTGCTTGTTGCCCGTGACGGTCACGAATACATCGCCGACCGTTGCCGCGTCGCGGCCGGGAAGAACCCGGAAGCCATCCATGGCCGCCTCCAAGGCCCGGGTGGGATCGATCTCGGTGACAACGACATCGGCTCCCATCCCCTTCGCCCGAGCGGCGACCCCACGGCCGCACATGCCGTAGCCGCAGACGACTACGGTGCGCCCGGCGAGCAGGACGTTGGTCGCCCTGATGATCCCGTCGATCGCGCTCTGGCCCGTGCCGTAGCGGTTGTCGAAGAGGTGCTTCGTGTCTGCGTTGTTGATCGCGACGACCGGGTATCCGAGAACCCCGTTCGCCTCCATCGAGCGAAGGCGGATGACGCCCGTCGTGGTCTCCTCAGTGCCCCCGATGATCTCCGAGAGTTGATCCTTGCGCTGCTGATGCAACATCGTCACCAGGTCGCCACCGTCATCCATGGTGATCTTCGGCTTGCGATCCAGCGTCGCCTTGATGTGGCGGTAGTAGTCCTCCTCGTCGACGCCGCGGATGGCGAACGTCGGGATCCCGTATTCGTGCACGAGCCCGGCCGCGGTCGAATCCTGCGTGGAGAGAGGGTTGGATGCGCACAGAGCCACGTCTGCCCCGCCCGCGTGAAGGGTCCGCATCAGGTTCGCGGTTTCCGTCGTGACGTGCAGGCAGGCCGCGATCGTCACTCCATCGAGAGGCTTCTCCTTCGTGAACCTCTCTCTTATCCGGCTCAGTACCGGCATCTGCCGGTCGGCCCACTCGATGCGAAGCCGCCCATCACCTGCCAGCGACTGGTCGCGAACGTCACCCTCTGCCATCTAGATCACTACCTCTCTGCTAACTCAGCTTTCAATCTCTGTATCACTTCCACGGGGCCGGGATCGACGCCGTACTGAAGGCCCACATATATCGCCGCCAGTTGGGTGATGAAGACTAGTGACATCACCCTCGCCAGTGGGGACACGCCTTGCGCCTTCACCTCGACTACCTCGGCGGCGCTCTGGTAGATCAGGTGCTTCGTTATCTCATATCTGAGGGAGATCCGTTCATGCTCTTCCGTGTCACGGAGATGAACGATGACGAAATGTTCCTTGCTGAGATCCGTCATGCCGGTCCACCCAACGATCTCGTTGTGGTTCAACTCTGGGTACTGGTTCCAGAATGCGGGCACTTTCCCGTACTCGTTGAGGTCGCACTTGAACCGCATGGCAGCCGTCCCGGTCAGACCGTGAGAGCCGTAAACGATCGCGACCTTATGGAGAAGCCTGTGGGCGAGATCCTTGGCGGGGTTGCGATGTACCGGCTCGTTCCGGTGACAGCTCTGCTGCAGGGTTCTGATCACCTCGACGGTTTCTGTCACGTCGTCGCCGACCCCAGCGAGGAAACCCATCTTCTCCATCACGGCAAGGATGGGGACAGTGAGATATCCGAGCGATGCACGCGGCTGCAGACCGGAAGGGATAGCGACGTGGGTGCATCCGAAATCACGCGCCATCTCCGCCAGTGGACCTCCCGACGAGACGGCAACCAGGCGCGCGCCCTTCGAGTGAGCGTCTTCCATCGCTGCGACGGTCTCTTCGGTGCTGCCTGAATAGGAAACCGCGAACACGAGGGTGTTGCGGCCTACCCATTCTGGAAGGGGTCCATAGGACTTGATCACGCGCACCGGGATCGGGAGCCGAGGCTCGACGACAGCCTGCATCACGTCTCCCGACACGCCTGAACCGCCCATGCCGAGGACCACGATCGAATCGACGTTCGTCGGGTCCGGCAGCCCGGAAGCGGACGAACCGATCCGCCAGGCTTCCTCGATCTGCACCGCGAGATCCTCGACGGCGCCGAGGACGTCTTCGGAGTCGATCTTCGCCAGCTCTGCGGGGTCGTTCAGGTCGACATGCTCGTGACCGTGGAACGTCACGGTTTGATGGCCTCGTCGATCAGCATGA
>JBKHYB010000162.1:0-4514 GCA_046565725.1 Actinomycetota bacterium | reverse complement strand
CCACGGCTCCAGAGCGGAGTGGGCCGCGGCCGTGTCTGCGATCCTCAACAACAAGCCGCGGGATCGGCGCTTGTGGATCGGGGGATGGATCGAGGCCCGGGCCGGGAAGATCTTCACCCAGCGACGGGTGGGCGCCAACACCATCGGCTGCGCGAAACAGATGGCCATGTTCGGCACTTCGGGTGCCTGGGCGAGGATGGGGAAGGGCGCCCCACCCACCTTCGAGTAGAGCCACCGGGGCTCGCTCGCCGGTTCGGGGTCCGGCAGAGGGAAACGCGGGTGATCCCTGAAGCGCCTGAAGCGATGTGAGCGATCCTCGAAAGCTATCGCCGCGATGTTGTCTTTCGCGATGTCGATGTCTCGCCGGAACAGCCCGCGATGATGGATCGTCAGTCCGTTCGGGTGGATCTCGAGGTATGCCTTGCGCGCGATAGCGGCCGCACCGGCCGATACGAACACGAGGAACGCAAGGACGCCGGCTGCTCCCGACCCGATCAGAGCCGCGACATCGGCCAGAGCGTCCGAGCTGTCCTCGGATAAACGCCCCGATGCCTCGCTCGCCAGACCGGCAGCCGCGGCGAGAGCGAACAGGGCCATGGCAGCTTTGAGAAGCGACAGCAGTCGTGCCGTGGCGCGGACGACGATCCTGACGCGAACGGGCGTAGCCTCGTGCGTCACCTCGTCAATGCGCTTCGCTCTCCGTTTTGACAGCCTCGAGGATCTTGTTCGCGAGGTCGTGAGGGACCTCCTGGTAATGGCTGAACGACCAAGAGAAGGTTCCTTGACCACCGGTCAGGGACCGCAGGTCGGTGGCGTAATGGGAGACCTCGGCGAAGGGGACCTTCGCCTTGACGATCTGCCGGCCACCACCCACCGTGTCGATGCCTTCCGGGATGCCCCGGCGCTTCTGGAGGTCGCCCATGATCTCGCCGGTGAACTCCTCGGGAACCAGAACCTCCAGACTCCACACCGGTTCCAGCACCGAGAGGCCGGCCCTCTCGGCCGCTTCCTTCATCGCCTGTATCCCCGCGAGCTGGAAAGCCATGTCGGAGGAGTCGACCGTGTGGTACTTGCCGTCGTAGAGCTCGACCTTGACGTCGATCATGGGGAACCCAGTGCCGACCCCATCGGCCATCGCCTGACGGACCCCCTTCTCGACCGAGGGGATGAACTGGTTGGGGATCGCTCCGCCGAAGATCGAGTCGACGAACTGGAAGCCCTCTCCGCGCGGAAGCGGAAACACGCGGACGTTGCAGATCCCGTACTGGCCGTGGCCGCCCGACTGCTTGACGTGGCGGCCCAGCGCTTCGGTGTCTTTCTTGAACGTCGTGCGATAGGGGACCTTGAACGGAACCTCTTCGACCTCGACCGAGAACTTGCGTTTCAGCCGCTCGATCGTCACGTCTAGATGGGCGTCGCCCATGCCCCACAGGATCATCTGGTGGGTCTCATCGTTCCGCTCTAGCTGGAGCGCCGGATCCTCTTCGAGCAAGCGCTGGATGCCGGTCATCAGTTTGTCCTCGTCGCCCTTGGTCTTAGGAGCGATGGCTTTGGGCAGCAACGCTTCCGGGGGCTCGATGCCGGGGAAGACGACGGGGTCGTTCTTGTCCGCGATCGTGTCGCCGGTCATCGTGTGTGCAAGCTTGGCGACCGCCGCGATATCGCCCGCTACGACTTCATCGACCTGTTCCTGGTTCTTGCCCCTCATGGTGAACACGTGCCCGATGCGTTCATCGGTCTTCTTGGTCGAGTTGTGGATCGTGGCTTCGCCCTTGAACGTTCCGGAGTAGACGCGGAAGAAGTTGACCCGTCCCACGTAGGGGTCGGTCATCGTCTTGAACACCAAGGCCGCCAGCGGGGCATCCGGTTTCGCTTCCCGGGTCGTTCCGTCGATCCCTTCCGCTGCTGGGCGATCCAGCGGGGAAGGTCCCGCAGAGACGATCACATCGGCCAGACGGTCGACACCGATCAGATGGGAAGCGCTGCAGCAGACCACCGGGAACATCGTGGCATCGTCGATCCCCTCGTGGATCGCCTTGACGATCTCGTCTCGTGATATCTCGCCGCCTTCCAGATATCTCTCGAGGAGTTCGTCGTCGGATTCGGCGACAGAATCGAGGAGGTCGTTGTGGACTTCGTGCACCCGCTCCTGTCGCTCCGCGGGTACGTCGACCTTCGAAGGCTTGCCGTTCTGGTCGTATTCGAAGGCTTCCTCGTCGATGACGGTGATGATGCCTTTGAAATCGTGCTCGCGGCCCAACGGGAGGTTGAGGGGCGCCACCGCCTTACCCCACATATCGCGCATCTGATCGAGGGTGCGCCTGAAGGAGGAGTTCTCGCGGTCGAGTTTGTTGACGACGATCATCCGAGGCAGCCCCAACTCCTCGGCGTGGTTCCATGCCATCTGGGTCTGGACCTCAACGCCCTCGACGCCCGAAACGACGAAGACCGCGAGATCGGCGACTCGCATCGCTCCTCGCATCTCGCCGATGAAGTCCGCATATCCGGGGGCATCGAGGATATTGATCTTGCAACCGCCCCACTCGATCGGAGCGAGGGCGGTCTGGATAGAGATGCCTTTGCGGATCTCCTCTTCGTCGAAGTCTGTGACCGTATTGCCGTCCTGGGTCTTGCCCAGTCGCGTGATCGCTCCCGAAAGGAACAACATGGCTTCTGCAAGCGAGGTCTTGCCGGAGCCACCGTGGCCCACCAGGACGATGTTGCGGATGTTCTCGGTCGGATAGCTCTTCACGCCCGGATACCCCCCTTAGGTCCCTGCTTCAGAGAAGGTGCTGCACCGAATCGTAGCCGCGTCACCGAGGACAGATGCGAGGAAGGCATGGGGGCTGCCCACTAGGATGGCGGCGTGATCAACTCCAAGTTGCGGACCGGTTGGGACCGCATGATGAGACCGGTGGGGCTGTGGCTGGGTCGGACTCCGCTGACGCCAGACGCGGTCACGTACCTCGGACTCTCACTCCAGGTCGTGGTGGCGTGGATGATCCTCGATGGCCGGTTGATGGCGGCAGGGCTGCTTGCCATAGCTGCCGCCTTGGCCGACGCCCTCGACGGCGCGCTGGCCAAGGCGAAGGGGATCGCGAGCAAGTGGGGAGCGTTCCTGGATTCCACGACCGACCGCCTCTCCGATGCTCTCTACCTGGCACCGATCGCGTGGCTCTACGCCGTCCAGCCCGACATCCCGGAGCGGTACGACCGGACGACCGCGGCCCTGGCGCTGGTCGCTCTCGTCTTCTCCTTCCTCGTGTCCTATGCCAAGGCGAGAGCCGAATCGCTCGGTTACGACTGCAATGTGGGTTTCGCCGAGAGGGCCGAGAGGCTGATCGCGATCATCGCCGCCCTGATCTTCGATCTCGTGTTGGGGAGCGTCGCCCTGCTCGCGGCTGCGTCGGTGATCACCTTCCTTCAACGGATGGTGCACGTACGCACCCAGGCCCGTGCCTCGAGGTAAGCGACCGCCGGGTGAAGGCCGGCTGATCCAAGCCGTCTATCACGCCTACGTGGCCGCGTCGGCGATCCTCCGGCTGTTACCCGAGCGGTTCGCCTACCCGGCCGCACAGGCGATCGGGTCGTTCGCGGCGAGACGCTCGCGCAAGAGAGAACAGGTGGCGAGGAACCTCGCTCGGATCACCGGGCGCCCTGCGGATTCGCCGGAGGTCCAGGCCCTCGTCGTCGAGGCCTTCCGGTCCTACGCTCGCTACTGGTTCGAGACCTTCGCACTCGTCCGGGAGGATCGGGATTTCTTCCTCGACCGCTTCCGCTGCCCCGATCTGGTCAAGATCGAGAAGGTCCTGGAGCGCGGCAAAGGAGCGATCGTCGCGGTCGGTCACCTCGGCAATTGGGATGCGGCCGGCGCCTGGGTGGGTGCGAACGGTCACCTACTGGTAACCGTCGCAGAGGTTCTCAAACCGCGCCGGATGTATGACTTCTTCGTGGACCACCGCGCTGCTCTCGGGATGCGGATCTATCCGGCCCGTGCGGGCGTGACTCGAACGCTGGTGAAAGAGGTCAACGATGGTGCCGTACTCGCCATCCTCGCGGACAGGGATCTGAAGGGGACGGGGGTCGAGGTGACGTTCTTCGGGGAGAAAACCACCTTCCCACCTGGGACCGCCGCGATCGCCGTCGAGACCGGCATCCCGATCCTCGTGGCCGGAGTCTTCGGCACCGTCCACGACGACGGCAAACGCGGCTGGTACGCGGAGATCTCGGATCCGATCGAGGTGCCTCAGGGGGCCGGCAAGGAGGCGATCCCCGAGCTCACGCAGCGGGTGGCCGCGGAGCTAGAGCGACTCGTCGCTCAGCGTCCCGAGGAGTGGCACGTCTTCCAACCATTCTGGATCGCGGATCGCGAAGGGACCAGATGAGGGTCGCTTTGGTCTGCCCCTATGCATGGGATCGCTTCGGAGGTGTGCAGTCCCACGTGGCAGCGCTCTCGCACACCCTCTTAGAACGCGGCCACGATGTCAGGGTCTTCGCACCATGGTCGGCGGGGA
>JBKHYB010000161.1:0-4578 GCA_046565725.1 Actinomycetota bacterium | reverse complement strand
CAGATCTCGGCCGGCCCGGATGGTGGAAGCAGGATCCACACGGTGTGGGAGCGAACCCCCACGACCCTGATGGCCCGGGTGTTGTTCACGATGATCCGGATGTCCAAGGGCAAGCCGATCAAAGACTCGTTGGAGAAGGGTCTGGCCCGGTTCGAGCGGATATCGAGCGATAACCGGATCCGTCTGCGAATGTGCAAACAGCCGGACGGTTTAGGTTGCTTACATGATCTATTCCCTCGACGACGAGCCGATCCTGGATCGTCCGGTGATGGTGTCGGCGCTGGCCGGATGGGTTGACGCGGCAGCGGTGGGGACGAGCGCGATCGCTCACCTCGCCGACGACGCTAAGCCGGTGGCGACCTTCGACCCCGACCGCCTCTTCGACTACCGCAGCCAGCGTCCCATCCTCGACATCATCGACGGTGTCATGACGAGGGCCGTGTGGCCCGAGGTCGTGGTCCGCCATGCCGTGGTGGGTGGTCGTGACCTGCTGCTGCTGATGGGGCTCGAGCCCGATCTGGCCTGGAACTCGTTCGCATCGGCGGTGGGAGACATCGCCCAGCGATTCGGGGTCACGCAACTGGTCACCTTGGGTTCGGTCCCGGGGGCCGTGCCCCACACACTCCCGCCTCCGATCATGACGACCGCTTCAGATCCTGAGCTGTTGCACGACGAACGTCGGCCGCCGGAGGGCCTGCTGCGGGTGCCCGCCGCGTGCGTGAGCATGGTCGACATGCATGTGTCTCAGAGAGGGATCCCGACCGTGGGCTTCTTCGTGCAGGTCCCGCACTACGTCACCACGCCTTATCCCTCGGGGGTCCTGGCCCTGTTGCAACGTCTCGCGCGTCACCTCGAACTGGACATGCCACTGGGATCGTTCGAGGAGGAGGCCCGCGTTCATCGCGAGCAGTTAGACGAGATCGTTGCCGGGCAACCTGAAGCTCAGGAGCACGTTCGCCGGCTCGAGACGATGAGCGCAGAGCAGCAGATGGTCTCGGGTGAGGAACTCGCCAGCGAGATCGAGCGTTACCTGCGCGATGCCGGCGGAGACGAGCGCGACCGCTAGAGCCATCTAGGAAGGGGGGCCGGGATAACCGGCCCCCCTGATGGTTCCTGATCGGTGGTTAGCGACCCCTCTTCAACGAGAAGTTGCCTACTGTCGTGCCGCCCTCGGCGACCTCGAGCGTGACCGTCTCGCTGCGGTAGCCGGAAGCCGATGCCGTACACGTGTAGGCGCCGGGCATCAGGCCTCCGATCGAGTAGTTGCCGGAGTTCGAGGTCGTGGCGACCAACCCGTTACCGCAATCGATCGTGGCTCCGGGGATGCCGGTGCGACGGCCGAAGTCGGTGACGCTTCCCGCGATCGTTCCGGCTCGGACCACATCGATCGTCTGGGTGACCGAGCCCACGACGCCCTTGTCGTCCGAGACCACGAGGCGCACCTCGTAGGTGCCGGCGTTGCTGAAGACGTGGCTGGCGGTTGCTCCGGACACGGGCTCGCTGCCGTCACCGAAGTCCCAGGTGTACGACGTGATGGTGCCGTCCGGGTCGAAGCTTCCGCTCCCGTCGAAGGTCACCTGGTTGCCGGTGGCCGCGGTGGATGGCCCGCTGATCGCTGCGGTTGGTGCAAGGTTCGGATCGACGGTGCCGCCCCCGCAGTTCGGCTGGGAGAGCAGCCAGTCGAGGCTGGACCTAGCGATGGTTCCGCCGTAGCCCACCTCGAAGGGTTCGGCGACGGTGCTGCTGCCGGTCTTCTTGACCTTAGTGGCGTCGGCTCCCGCCATGATCGAGCGCATCACGTCGAGCGACGTGGCGGTCGGGCAGGCCGAGAACAACAGGGCCGCGACGCCGGCCACGTGTGGGGTCGCCATCGAAGTTCCGCTCATCGTGACGTAAGGCACGAACCCGGTGTTGCCGAGGTCGACGTCCGACAGGTTCACCCGGGGTACGAGCGACGAAGTGCCTCCGGTCAGGGTGCGTGCCGACCAGATGCCGACGCCCGGGGCTGCAACGTCGGGACGGCGGGTTCCGTTCGCTGGCTCGCTCTGAGGTGTCCAGGTGGCGGGGTCGTAGAGCGGGGAACCACCGACACCGCGCGACGAGAAGCTCGCCAGCTGGTCGTTCGCATCATCGTACGCGGCGACGCCGAGGACGTAGGGGCTCTGAGCGTTGCCCGAGAATGCCGTGCCGGTGTTGGTGCCTCCGTCGTTGCCGACCGCGAACACCACGACCACGCCGGCGTTGTAGAGATCCTTGAAGAGCTGCGCTGTGGTGGACGCGCCGTTGAAGGAACAGCCGCCGAGGCAACCCCACGAGTTGCTCGACACGCGGATCCCGTACTCGGCCGCGTTGTCGAGCTGCCACTGGAGGCCGAAGCTGGACAGGCCCGCCCACTGCGAGTCGCCGTTCTTGGTGCTGATGAGGTTGGCCTGCGGGGCGACCCCGAACGGGTGTCCGTCGGCGCCGTAGCGGGCTGCGTCCGCTCCGTTCTGGCGGGTGTACATGGCGTTGCCCGCAACGGTTCCCGCGACGTGGGTGCCGTGGCCGCTGGCCGCCTCGGTGGTGGGCAGCGAGTCGCCGAAGTCGAATCCGGTCCCGATGATGTGGTCGGTCGTGACGGCCTTCAGGATGCGGGTCTCGCAGGGCTGGTAGGGGAGGGGCTCGCAGGCGAAGGAGTTGAAGTCCCGGTGGGTGCGGTCGATGCCGCTGTCGGTGATGGCCACGGTGACGCCCTTGCCGGTCGCCTGGTCGACGGTCAGCCCGGCCACCTCGGAGCTCAGGGCCTTGCCTGCGTCGTTGTACGACCAGATGCCCGTTCCGTCACCCGTGAGGCTACGAGCCCTGATGTCGACGGTGGACTCCGAGTTGAAGTTGACGACCGGGTAGTCCGGCTCCACGAAGCTCACGAAGTCGGCCTCGAGCAGAGCGACCAGATCGTCCTGGTAGATCGATGCGTAGAAGCGGGGGTCGTCCCCGTACCAGGCCAGGGCCTTGGTATGGGCGGCCACGAATCGCTCGACCGCCTCGTTGCGGTGGCTGAGCGCCACCATCACCCGGATCGTGCCGTCGGACCCCTGATACCTCAGGCGCTCGGCGAACTCGACCGGCAGCTTCGCTGGATGGCTGCCGACGACCTCCATGACCTCTGCCGGGTTGCTCGCTTCGGAGATCCAGATCGGGGCCGAGGCGGCGGTGGCCTGAGGGGCGAGGAGAGACGAGACCACGGCTACGGCCGCGACCAGGGTGATGAGTCGGCGTGACATGCGTTCCCCCAGGGTGAGTGTTATCGGATGAGGGTCGATTCGCCCGGAACATGTCTATTCCTGCCGGTTGGCCGGGATTTCCGCGCTTCAGACAGCCCTTATAGGGGGGTGGATTCTTGTTAGGAAACTGGAGGCTACGAAGGATCGGAAGTCGGAGACGGGGGCCGGCTTGGCGAAGAGGTAGCCCTGGCCCATCTCGCAGCCGAGGGCCATGACCAGGCGGCGCTGCTCCTCGGTCTCGATCCCCTCCGCCACCGTAGCGAGGCCGAGGGATTCGCCGATCCCGATGATGACCTTGACCAGGGACGAGTCTTCGCTCGAGGTGAGCTGGCGGACGAAGCTGCGGTCGATCTTCAGGATGTTCAACGGGAAGTTCTGGAGGTAGCCGAGGGACGAATAGCCGGTCCCGAAGTCGTCGATCGCCAGGTTTGCTCCGAGCGCCTGGATCCCGCGGAGCTTGATGGCGGTTTGCTCGACGTTCTGTGCCATCACCGACTCGGTGAGCTCGATGGCCAACCGGCTAGCGTCGGCGCCGGTCCGGAGCAGGATCGATCCGATGTCGGGTAGAAGCTTCGGGTCGCGCAGCTGACGGCCGGAGATGTTCACCGTGAGTGTCATCTCTCGAAGAACGGGGTCCGAGGCCCAAGATGCGAGCAGTTCGCAGGCCTGATTCATGACCCAGCGACCCATGTCGATGATCAGCCCGGTCTCTTCCGCGATCGCGATGAAGTCGGACGGCATGATCAGTCCCCGGTCCGGGTGGTTCCAACGCATCAACACCTCTGCACCCACGGGCCGGCCGCTGGCCAACTCGACGATCGGCTGCAGGTAGATCTCGAGCTGGTCCTCGTCGAGGGCCGTTCGGAGCTGCGTCTCGGTCTCGATCCTGCGGACCACTTCGGTATACATCTCTTGCTCGAAGACCTGATAGTGGCTCTGGGCTTCCCTCTTCGCTAGATACATCGCAACGTCGGCGTTCCTGAGAACCTCTTTGGGCTCTTGTTCTCCGCTGGCGGCGGCGATGCCGATGCTCGGCGAGAGCTGCAGATGCCCCGTGGAGAGCGAGAGCGGTTGACGCATCGCCTCGATGATGCGAACGGCCAACCGCGTCGCATCGGTGAGGCTGCAGGACTCCATGAGGATCGCGAACTCGTCTCCGCCCATGCGAGCCACCGTGTCGGACGACCTGGTGCATATCAGCAGCCGTTCGGCGATCGAGATGAGCGCCTCGTCCCCGACGGAATGACCCATCGAATCGTTCACCCGTTTGAAGTCGTCCATGTCCATGAACAGGACGTAGGAAGACTCGCGAGCT
>JBKHYB010000160.1:0-4596 GCA_046565725.1 Actinomycetota bacterium | reverse complement strand
CGGCCGGGGCCGAAACGCACACCGTGGTGGTGGACGACGACGGGCGGCGTGCTTACGCCACGAACCGAACCTCGGCCACCGTTTCGGTGCTCGATCTACGAAGTGGGGAAACCGTGACCTCGTTCCCGGTCGGTCCCCAGCCTCATGGTCTCGCTCTGGACACACGTAGGGGGCGGCTGTACGTAACGAGCATCGGCGCGGATCGTCTGGAGGTGTACGACCTCGAGAACTACGAACAGATCGGCACCGTCGACGTAGGAGACGGACCCTGGGGTGTAGACGCTCTGGGGCGATGGGTTGTCGTCGCCGACACCGGCGCAACGACGATTCACCTCATCGACGCTAAAGACCTCACCGTGAGAAAGGTGCTTGAGGTCGGACAGGGACCGTGGAACGTGAAGATCGGCAGTGGTGACACCTTGTACGCAACCTTGGAACGATCGGGTGAGGTTGTAGCCGTGAACGACGAGGGTGTGGTCCTCTGGCGCACGTCCGTCGGTCCCGCTCCACACGGCCTGATCGTGGACGAGAAGCGGGGCGTCGTTATGGCGGCCGTAACTGGAGCCGATCGGATAGCCATCATCGACTCACGCACGGGACGGGTGCTCCAGTCCCTCGCTGTTGCCGATGCCCCAGCGGGACTCGCCTACGACGCCCACACCGGGACGGCTTACGCGGGTGCTCAGGGGGCCGGGGTGGTCGAAACGATCGCTCCGGTCAGTCCCTCGGACGCCCATCCCAGGGTCTCGCCGAGCCGTGAACGTTAGTGGGCCGCAGATCGCCCCACCTGGTTCATCTCTCGATCGGCTTGCCCGCTCGCACCCACTCCATGGTGCCACCCTTGACGTTGATGGCCCTGACCCCTTGAGAGTTCAAGAAAGCGGTGGCCTGCTCGCTCCTGCTCCCGCTTGCACAGATCACATGAACCTCTGGCTCTCCCACTAGTTCGTCGACTCTGTTGGGGATCTGTGCCAGCGGTATGAGACGCGCGCCCGGCACGTGGCCGCCCGCATACTCGTGAGGTTCCCGAACGTCCACCACCGTCGCTCCCCGACGGACGGCATCGTGGAGCTCATGGACATCTACGTCCGGATGCGTGGTTCTGGATCTACGGAACATCGTTCATTACTCCTTATCTCTCGGTCCGGTCTCAAGGAGTGTTATACCCTACCCCCTAGGGTAGTATTCCTAAGATGATGCGGTCGCTCTGCGGCCTCATAGGAAGCCCTCTTCGAGAGAGAAGGTGCGATGCAAGCTGATGCTGAGATGACGGCCGACGTGATCGGTCGCCTCAAGAAGGCCGAGGGGCAGATCTCCGGGATCATCAGGATGATCGAATCCGGACGGAGATGTGACGAGGTGGTGACGCAGATATCTGCCGCGTCCAGAGCCCTGGACCGGGCAGGCTTCCGCCTGATCTTCAGCGGCATGAGGGACTGCATCGCAGATCCGGAAGCATCTGGAAGCGATTACAGCGAAGCCGACATGGAGAAGCTGTTTTTGAAGCTCGCCTGATGGCGGAGTTCTAGAGGTGAAGCCACGGGTGGGGAAACGACCACACAGCTACGAGCGAGAGTGGCCTGGAAGGAGTGATCCGATGAACTACGGACGCACGATAGAGATGAACCTTCCCTATGAAGAAGCACTGCCCAAGGTGAAGGAAGCATTCAAGGAGCAAGGGTTCGGCACCCTCACCGAGATCGATGTCAAGGCAACCCTGAAAGAGAAGATCGGCCGGGACATCGAGCCTTATGCGATCCTCGGCACTTGCAATCCGGACCTCGCCAGCAGAGCGCTCGATGTCGAACGCCAGATCGGTCTGCTGCTGCCTTGCAACGTGGTGGTGACCGTCAACGATGAACGGACGGTTGTCCAAGCCCTCGACCCGCAGGTCATGGTCTCGGTGCCGGAGCGCGAGGAGCTTAAGCCCATCGCAGATGAAGCCGCCGAACGCATCGCGAAGGCACTCGACTCGCTGAGCGGTACGGGATAGTTCTCCCCAGCGCGAGAACCCACACCTGAAAGAAGGGCCCCCGAAGGGGCCCTTCTTTGTAGATCACCCGGGGTCGGGGTCTACTTCTTTCGCATCTGGTGACCTTCGACGTCATCGTCTTCGATCTTGCGGCCCATACGGTGGCCTTCGACGTCGTCCTCTTCGACCTTGCGGCCCATACGGTGACCTTCGACGTCATCGTCTTCGATCTTGCGGCCCATACGGTGGCCTTCGACGTCGTCCTCTTCGACCTTGCGACTGAGCTTGTCAGCTGCTTCGTCTCGCTCAGACATCCCCGTTCCCCCTTCCATTGCATGGCGGCTTCGCCGCACCTAGATGCTTTCACCTGCTAAAGCTGACGTAAAGGGCGCCGATCGGCTGTCGGCTACCCGACAATCCGGGGGTCATCCCTACGACAGATCTAGGACATAGCCCTCTTTCGCAGACGTTCGATGTCCTGGATCGAGACCGCTCGGCCCTGGAGGGTGAGGTATCCGCGCTGCTCGAAGCTCCTGAGGATCTGATTGACGCTCTGACGGGAGCCGCCGACCATGGATGCCAGGTCGCTCTGGGTCAGGTGGAGGTCGAGGAGGATCCCCTCCTCGGACGGCTTCCCACGTTCCTCCGCCATCCCGACGAGGAGTTTGGCGACTCGGCCGTGGAGGTCCAAGAACACGAGATCGGAGGTCTGCTCGGTCAGACGTCGGATCAGGCCTCCTAGCGATCGCAACAAACCTTCGGTCACGTTCCGACGACCCTGCATCAGGTCGAGCATCGTCTCGCGTCCGAGGATCAGCACCGTCGTCTGGTCAACGGCCTCGGCGGTTGCCGAGCGTGGTCGCCCGTCGATCAGAGCCAGCTCGCCGAACGATTCCCCGTCCCGGAGGGTTACGAGAACCATCTCGTCCCCGTGCTCTGAAGTCACCACCACTTTCACCATCCCCGACGCGATCACATAGAGCGAGTCGCCCGGATCCCCTTGGTAGAAGATGCGTTCGCCCTTCCGGAAGGTGCGCTCCACGGTCCGGCCGGCGAGTTCGTTGAGGACCTCGTCCTCGAGATCGCTGAATAGCGCCGACCTTCTCAAGGTCTCGGCGATCCGTCCCGCCTGCATCACGTTCGGGTTGTCCCCATGGCCAAAGGGTAGGGAGGTTCCGCCCTCGCGGCAATAGCCTGTTCGATCCCACCGCGGAAGGCTTTGCCCGACAGCCCCGTCCATGCTTCGATTCTCGGCAAAGAGGAAGGGGAGGCGAAGGCGTGGGCCGTTCGGAAGGTGGCATCAGGACCGCCCTATCTATCCGGGACCTCCGGGTGCTGATGGTCGGGCTCGCGGTCTCTTCGATCGGGGACTGGCTGTACGGGATCGCCCTCGTCGTCTACATCTACGAGCTCTCGGACTCTGCGACGCTCGTCGGGATCGCGACCATCCTCAGGCTGTCGCCATACATCTTGTTCAGCCCGCTCGGGGGTGCGATCGCCGATCGTTACAGCAGGCGGTGGGTCATGATCGCCTCCGACGGAGCGCGGGCGGTCGTGATGTTCGGCCTTGCTTTCGCGGCTGCGGTCGACGCGCCGATCTCCATCGCGCTGGTCCTGACGTTCCTCGCGACTGCTCTGGGTACCCCTTACGGTCCTGCGTTCGCTGCATTCCTTCCGAAGATCGTCGACGAAGAAACGCTCGCGCCGGCGAACGCTCTCCGCTCATCGATCGAAAGCGTGTCGCTGGTACTCGGCCCGGCGATCGGAGGCATCCTGTTGCTGCTCGCGGAACCGTGGCTCGCCTTCACCGTCAACGCGACGTCGTTCGTAATCTCCGTTATCGCAACCGCCCGCGTTGCCGACAGACCCGTCGAGAGAGAGGACGAAGAGGTAACCGGCCTACTCAAGCAGGTCGCGGCCGGAACGAAAGCGCTCCTCGCCAATCGTCAGATCGTGGTCATCGTCGGCTTCGTGGCCGGCGCGAGCTTCTTGTACGGACAGGAACTCGTCCTCATGGTCCTGGTAGCCGAGGAGCGGCTCGGGATGGGGGCCGAGGGTGTCGGGTGGTTGGAGGCCGGGGTGGGCGCCGGCGGGCTCGTCGCGATGCTGCTGACCGGCCGGATCGCCACGACCAAACGCTCGGAATCGATCCTTCTGGCCGCGATCCTGGCGTGTGGATTGCCGCTGGCCGCCCTGGCGATAACCGACAGCGTGGCGCTTGCCCTCTTGCTCACCGGCTTCATCGGACTCGGGACGGTCGTGCTCGACGTGGTGAGTGAAACGATCCTCCAGAGATCGGTGGCGGACAACATGATGGCGAGCATCTTCGGCATCATCGATGCAGTGGCCGTGAGCGGGATGCTGGCCGGTTCCTTGTTGGCTCCGGTGTTCGAACGCTCCTTCGGTCTCGAAGCTGCCCTGGTCATCGCCGGCGTCTTCCTACCGGTGGTCGCGCTCCTGTCGTTGCCGTCCCTGCTGAGAACCACCAAACGCGCCGACACCCGGGGGGCTGAGCTGGCGCAGATGGTTACCGAACTCGAACGCTTCGAGATATTCCGCACCATCGCCGCGCCGGTTCTGGAGGGCCTCGCCGCATCCGCGACGGCGGTCGAGGTGACGGCCGG
>JBKHYB010000159.1:0-4606 GCA_046565725.1 Actinomycetota bacterium | reverse complement strand
TGGTCGCCGGACGGCCAGTTCGTCGCCTACGTGACCTGGAACGATACCGAGGGCGGCCACGTCTACCGGCTGCGCGCCGACGGCAGCGGACAGCCGGAGCGCCTGACCAAGGTCGCCGCCTTCTACGACCAGGAGGTCGAGTCGACGACGGAATCCCTGACGGCGCTTATCGAGCCGGTCATGATCGGTGTGCTAGGAGGCATCGTCGGGTCGATGATCATCGCCCTGTACCTGCCGATGTTCCGGATCTTCGACCTCATCAAGTAACAGAACCAAAACATTCCAGCTCAAGTACCGCGAATCGGACGCCGATATAGAAGATAGTTGTGTTGAGGTTCGATCGGAGCTGGCGAGCCTCGACGAAGCCCCAGAAAGCATCACGGGTCGGGATAACTAGGTAAAGATGCCCATGGGGACTAAAGACTGAAACAGCTTGCGCCGATACGAATGGAGCAAGTTGGATGCAGAGAAAGGCAAACCTGTCGCAAGGCGGGGACGCAAAGCCACGGGACCCACGAGGTTAGCCGGGCTACCTGCGAAGGGACGGCGGCCCGCCGTACCGGTGCAGGCGAAAGGTTGTTGTTGGCATCGGTTCGAGTAGTCCCTGGGCCAGCTTGCAGGGACAGAGGAGGTGCGGACATTGTTCGCCAAGTTCCACGCTCTCCGCGAGAAGAACGATGAGCGAGGCTTCACACTCATCGAGCTCCTCGTGGTCATCCTGATCATCGCCATCCTGGCGGCGATCGCGATCCCGGTCTTCCTCCGTCAGAGGGAGAAGGGTTGGGTTTCACAGGTCGAGTCTGCCCTCAAGGGTGCGCAGACGGCGGCCGAGTCGTACGCAACCGGACCCGGCGATGGCGACTACGCCGGCCTGAACAGGGCCGCTCTGGACACAGAGGGCTTGAAGGTTGCCAGCGATGTCACGTTGGCCGACGCAGACGTCACGCTTTCGGCCGATGGTCTCAAGTACTGCATCGAGGCGACCCACGCGAACCTTGCCGGTCGGACGTGGGGTATCTCGAGCGACTCGACCACTCCTCGGGAAGGAACGTGTGCGGCTGGTGTATTCACAGCTGCTCCCTAGCTCCTGATCGCGACTTTCGAAGGGGCGAGACCGCTGTGGTCTCGCCCCTTCGTGCGCATCCAGATCAAGTAGAGGCCCGATGAATGTGAAAGATGAGCACGGCTTCACTCTTATAGAGATCCTGGCTGTGACCGCACTTCTGGGCTTGCTGATGGCGCTGGGGGCATCGGCCTTTCAAGGTTACGCGCGCCGCCAGTCCTTGGATGCTGCAACCGACCGTGTGGTTGGGGAACTTCGGGCGGTGCAGCAACGGGTCGTATCCGAGTCGAATCCGCTGGTGTATGGGGCTCGTGTTGTGGAAGGCAGCGGTGATCTGGAGCTGATCCGGTACAACCCCAACGGAGCATTGGGATCCCGTTGCTCGATCGTGGAAACGGTGGAGTTAACCGGCGGGATGTTCTCCGCTCCCGTACAGCTGCGATCGGCGAGCTTCTCTGATCCAGAACCCGTACCCACCTGCACCACAGAGCTTGGTGTAGCTGAGTACGTGTTCTTCTTCGCGCGCGGTACGGCAACGGCGGGATCACTGCAGGTGTATCAGCCTCAGATCGGCGCCTCCGAAACCATCACTATCACCGACCTCACGGCTAGGGTTAGGAGATCATGAAGCGCTCGCGCGAGGGTGGGTTCACTCTGGTCGAAACGATGGCCGCTGTGGGTGTCTTCGCCATAATCACGCTCGGCACGGTTCCCTTGCTGGTCACGGCCGTGAGAGGGGTCGATCTGAGTCGCCGGTTGACGGTCGCCAAGACCCTGGCCCAAGAGGCTCACGAGAGGGCAAGAGGTCTCCCGTATTTCGTCTCGTACGCGAGCCAGAACAGCGCCGTAGATGTCCTTGATCTCTATTACCCGAGCTACCAGGCTTCGGGAACCTATACGACGGTGTGCACGCCTTCGACCGTGAATCGAGCCTGTCCGGCCGACATACCCCCCGGGTACACGGTTACCTTCGAGGCTTCCTTCGTGAACGGCGTGATCGGGGCCGACGGGAAAGAAGATTTCGTGCCGGTTGTTCCACCTACCAACTATGCATGGAACGGCGCCGACAATCCGGCAGCCGATCTGTTGCGCCTGTCCATCGAGGAGGGCTGGAGCCAGGCGGGACGCGCTCGTTCGTTCGAACTCGGCTCGATAATCGGCGATCGCAAGTTCACCAGTCTCAAGGTGAGCGGCAGCGCGAAGGTCGAACACGGCATAGGGGTGCTCACCCAGTACGCCCATCCCGCTTACGGGTCCGGCCTTTCGGCTCTGAACCTTGTAGATGGAGCGATAGACGCCGAGATCGAATCGAAGGAACTCTCGAAGGCGAGACTGGCGTTGGATTCGGCCACTATCCGGCTCGATGAGGTGTTGGCGGCCACCGGAAGCGTCGGAGCGCAGCTGGGTAGCGCGGATGGTGCATCGATCGATGCGGTTGCTCCACCCAGCCAGACTCCGGCCAACCCCGTCGTTGATGACATCAGCGTTACGCATCCGGCATATTCGACGGCGGTAGCCGGAGCCGACACGACGACAACGGAGAACCTCCAGGTGTCCGTTACCAGCGAGCTTCCTGTGGTTCGCGGGACCTATTACTACGCCAAGGACAATGGGGAACGGGACATCTGGGCGATGGCCGATCTGGATGAGGCTGCCGCGACCGCCCTCAGACTCGACGCCACCAGACCGATGGTGTACGCACGTCCTTGGAATGACGGGAACAATGTGCGGACCCTCCGAGGGGCCGTGCTTGCGGAAACGACGGCGCTCACTTCGGGAGATCGCAAGGTTCGCACCAACGCTGCAACGGAGACGCGCTACCTGGCGGTCCTTCCCACCACCTACGCTGCGCCTACGTCTCAGGGATCATTCCAGTCGGTCCTGATCGTCGATTCCTTCACCGCCTCCGTCGACTGCAAAGCAACCGGGAATGCCGCAACGGCAACCGCAACGACGACCTGGTCGGCGACCATCCGTTACTACCGGGACAGCAACCCCGCAGACAACATCCCGTCGGGTAGCTATGTTGATCTCAACGCCGGGGGAGCGTTGACCGCATCCAACTTCTCATCGGTCATGACCACCCTAGGGAATCCACTGGTTTACGACGGGGCTATCCCCGCGGACGACATCTATCTGTTCGAGGACGCCGCCAACGGTCGCGTGGGCTACCTCCGCTCGTTCGTGACGGCCGGATCGACGGTTTCGACGAGTGATGGTGGCAGGGTGGCAACGGCAAGCCTCCCAGGTGCGATCGTGGTCGAGACGGCCCCCGTGGACCCTGCCGCACCCGACTCCACCCTGAGTATCTCCATGGGCAACCTTTCCTGTGAGGCGGTCGACCGCCGATGAGGAACGAACGGGGCCTCACGCTCGCTGAGATCTTGGTGACGGTCAGTGTGTTGTCCATCATCTCTAGCGGCTTCTATCTCGTGATGCTTTCTGGTACGCGCAGCTCGCGCGAGACACGGTCCATAGCTCAAGTGGCCGAGGAGGCTCGCTTGGGATTCAACCGGATGATGCGAGACACGCGTGAGGCAGATTCGATCACGTCGCCGGCGAGTACCTCGTACACGATCCGGGTGGATTTCGATCACGACGGCCTTTACGAGACCCCTAACGCTCAGGGCGACTACGAGATCCTCACCTATGCCTACGACGCGACTGGAGAACGGATCACGCTGTCGGCAACCGGAGCCGGGACCCAGACCCTCATCGATGGCGTCGAGCTGGTTCCCGGGCGAGAGATGTTCACATACTCCAGCAATCGCCTCGAGTACGACTGGGATGGCGACGGAGTAACGACCTACGCCGAATTGCAGAATGCGGGCTCTCAGGGAGTCACACTGACATCCAGCCAGATACAAGCTCTGCTCTCGTCGGTGAACTTCTCGATGCGGATACTCGATGACTCATGTACCGAGACGGGCTCCGGCGATTGCGCCCGCACGGTTTTCTATGGACAGGCTCAATTGAGGAACAAGCGATGAAGAGGATCTTCTGTAGTCAACGCGGCGTCGCGATGGTCACCGTTCTATTCGTGGGTACAGCTCTGACGGTCGTGGCCTCGGCCGCCGCGTACGTGACCGTGCGTGACCTGCGAGCCGGCGGCGATGACCGGCGTGGCGCGGAGGCCCTGTCGTTCGCCGAGTCGGGGGTCGACCGGACGATCGAGCTTCTCAGGTCCGGAGGCACCTACATCCAGTCCACACCGACCCAAGCCAACGCCGTGAGGACCGGTATCCCCACCTGGAACGAGATGAATGAAGCCGGGTGTGCACTTGGTCCACTGCGCCTTCCCATCGGTGACCTCGGGACGGGGCGGACGTACGACGTGCAACTCACCGTTTATGACCCGGATCAGCCGATCGGTCAGAGGGTGCCTGCGGAACCGTGGACCTCGGCCAACGACTCGCAGCCGATCTGCAGCACCCGTAGCAGCTCTCCCAAGCCGACGGCGTCGGATGAGACCGATCACCTGTTCGCGATCACCTCTTTGGGGGAGCATCCGGCCGCGAAGCGCGAGGTCCTTCAGGTTGTCGA
>JBKHYB010000158.1:0-4651 GCA_046565725.1 Actinomycetota bacterium | reverse complement strand
CTCGGCCTCGCCGGCGCGCAGCAACCCATGGTCGACGAACACGCACGTCAACTGATCGCCGACCGCTCGGTGCACGAGCGCAGCCGCCACCGACGAGTCGACGCCGCCCGACAGACCGCACACGATCCGCTCCGAGCCGACGGTCTCTCTGATCTTCTCTATCGAAGACTCGATGATCGAGGTCATCGTCCACACCGGCAGCAGGTCGGCCCCGTGGTACAGGAAGTTCTTGAGCACCTCAGTGCCGCGCTCGCTGTGGACGACCTCGGGATGGAACTGCACACCGAAGAAGCCGCGCTCTTTGTCCTCGAAAGCTGCGATAGGTGCCGCCGAGGTCGACGCCACGGGCACGAAACCGTCGGGGGCTTTCACGACCGCATCGTTGTGGCTCATCCACACGACCTGCTCGGGCGGGAGCTCGTCGAACAGAAGCGACGGGGCGTCGACGGTCAGCTCCGCCTTACCGAACTCGGCGATGCCCGTACGGGCCACCTCTCCCCCGAGCGCGGTCGCCATCAGCTGCTGGCCGTAACAGATGCCGAGCACCGGAACGCCGAGTTCGAACACAGCAGGGTCGATACCGGGAGCCCCGGGTTGATGGACCGACTTAGGTCCACCGGACAGGATCAGAGCGGACGGCTCGAGGGCTGCGATCTGTTCGGCGGTGAGCTCGTGAGGAACGATCTCGGAGTAGATGTGGCATTCCCGGACCCGGCGGGCGATCAGCTGGGCGTACTGGGCGCCGTAGTCAACGACGAGGACCTTGGGGCCTTGGTGGGGAGGGTTAGACGGCATAAGCCAGATTACCGCGCCCGACCTGGGGGCTACGGTAACCGGCCCTCCACCACGACGCTGAGGCCGTCGTCGTCGCTGCGTATCTTGAGGTCGGTGAATCCGGCCTTCTGGGCCATCCGAGCGACCTTCTTCGTGATGTCGTCGGACATCTCGAGCATGAGAACGCCGCCCGGCTTGAGCCACTCGACGGACTCCGCTACGGCCCGTCGCATCAGTCCCAGACCGTCGCCGCTCTGGTCGGTCAGGGTGTAGATCGGCTCATACTCCCGAACCTCCGCAGGGAGGTCGTCGAGTTCGTCGATCGGCACATAGAGAACGTGACCGGTGATGAGGTCGACGGTCCCCTTCAAGCGGGACGGCAGAGGGCCGTACATGTCGCCCTTCTTGAAGGTCACGTTGGGGACGTCCAGCAGCCGTGCGTTCATCCGGCCTTGCGCCAGACCTCCGGCGTCGATGTCGCAGCCGTAGACATCAGCCGTGGGCAGCTCGTGCGCTATGCCGATCGCGATAGGACCGGCGCCGGTGCACACATCGATCACGACGGGGTTGCGCTTGCGCTTGAGTTTCTTGACGGCCAGATCGATCGTCAGCTCAGACGAGGGCCGCGGGACGAAAGCACCGGGCTTGACCACGAACTCGAGTCCGTAGATCTCGATCTTGCCGGTGAGGAACGGGAACGGCTCACCTCCGGCGCGACGAGCGACCAGCGCGAGGAACCTTTCTCGGTCGCGCCGGGGAGGTTCGTAGTCATCGGGCACATCGTCGAGATCGTCTTCGTCCAGCACCATCGCCAAGAGCGTCTCGGCTTCGGCGCGGTTGTCGTGGTCTTCGAAGATGTGGGTGGAGTCCTCCAGCACGCGGGTGCCGAGGTTCAGGAGTTCGTCAACGGTCTTGGGCTCGCTCATGGCCGCTCGATGGTAAGCCCTGGTGAACCGTCTTCGTTACCTCCGGAAACGCTAGAAGAACTGCGCTTTGGGTATCAGTTCACCGCTTCGAGATGCGGTTCGTCCAGGGGAACCTCGACGGTTGGTTTCTCGAGCTCGGTGGACAGCACCACGGTGGTTCGAGAGCGAGCAACCCCGGGGATGCACCGGATCCGACGCAGCAGTTGTTCGAGTTCCTTGTTCGTCTCGGTGCGGATCTTGATCAGGTAGCAGTCCTGGCCGGCGACCCGATGGAACTCCAGCACGTCGGGCTCGGCACAGATCTGACGCACGACCTCTTCATCGTGAGCGAACTCGACGCCGTCGGCGGTGGTGACCAGGGTGTAGGCGACGTGATACTTACCGACCGCCTCGGGATCGATGATCGCCGAGTAACCCTTGATGATCCCGTTGCGTTCGAGCTTGCGAACCCGCTCGTGGATCGCAGGGCCCGAAAGACCGACCTCTTTCGCGATCGCTGCGTGCGACATGCGACCGTCCTCACGCAAGAGAGCGAGTATCTGCCTATCGATCCGATCCAGTTTCATCCCAGTTTCCTAACAAGTTTTGACCCCCCTATGGGGGATGTTCTCGGCGCGGAAACCTCGGCGAGCAAGGTCTCAGGGTCCGGTCACCGTCTCGTGAGCGATGCCGGACCCCGATGACCTGCTCTCGATCCGGGCGGGTCGCCGGTGCGTACCGGGGGGAGTCGCACTCGGCACATCCGGATCGAGTCCGGGAAACCTTCTAGGCAGCGACGGGGAGGTGCGGGCCTTCCTCTTGGGCAACCCAGTCCTCGCCATCACGCGTGCTCTTGGCGAAGCGGGCGGCCACGATCTCGAACCCAACCAGTCCTGCGATGAAAACGAGGCTCTCTGTCACTCAGACCACCTACTTCCAAAGTCGAAGCTCTTGCTTACAGAAGAATCTTAGCACTTCAATCGGTTCAACCCAATATATCTAAGGCTATTTCCGCAGATTCCATAAGAACGCAAGGTGAAGCCCCTCGGAACTTTCGGAAAGTAAGGAGAGATGGGTTGGGCACCTACCCTCGCAACAGGATGGAAACCGGCTCAGGCGTCTGGCAACCCGCGGGGATCCGAGCTCTTCCACTCAGGCCGTGCTGAGCGCGGCACCGATGGAGGTTTCCGATCCTTCGAACTAGAAGGGGCAGCCGACCTTGAGCCAGGCGATCGCGGCGGTCGGGTCGCCGTTGAGGTCGAGAACGTCCGGCTCGGCCCGTTTGGTCATGACGCGGGCGAAGGCCTCAGCCTTGCCGGAGATCGAGGCACGGCCGTCACTCCCGGCGGCGAAGGTTCCGACATCGGTCAGGTGCACGTTCGCGTCGGCCTTCGATCGTTTCGCCCAGTCCTTGACCACGTCGGCCATGACCCAACCGTCCTCTTCGGCGCAGGTGAAGTCGCGGCCGACGGCGCGGGCGATGTCGATGCGATGCATCAGTGCATCGCGCGTGAAGATGACGTTGGCGTAGAACGCCAGGTTCGTCGGCCCGACCACCACGGGGTCATAGATGACCAGCCCCCGACCCACCGTCCCGCCGAGCCGTGCCCGGAACTTGAGGAAGCGCGGATAGAGCGACTCGAAGCGAGCGATCAACTCGTCCGGCGACAGGTGGCGGCGGTCGTCTACTTGGACCTCGTTCGTCGCGTCGAGGATGTTGCCCAACTCGTGGCGGCGCTTGAACCCGGAACGGAATTGGTGACGGAACTCCTTGAGCGACATCAGCGCTTCCATCCAGCCGATCAGGTGAGCCACGATGGCATGCACGTCCCACCGATCGCAGTCCGTGGGCCTCGACCAGTCGTCCGCCCCTAAAGACTTGAGTTCCTCGGCCAGCGCGGCGTACTGATAAGCCGCCGCATGGCGCGCGAGGTCGCCATTCAGACCTCGGACCTCGCTGATGTGCGTCGCCATGATCGACTCTGCGGGCAGAAAGTGTGCGCTAGGCGCAGGTTTTTCCCGCAGACGTGATCCCTACCGGCCCATGCCGATGCGCTGGGACTGCTGCAGTGCCTTGCCCTCGGTCTTGAGGGCCGGCGCCACCATGACTTCTGCCTTCTGGAACTCCTTGATGTTGGCGTAACCACAGGTGGCGAGACTCGTACGCAGTGCACCGAAGAGGTTCAGACGGCCGTCGTTCTCGTGAGCGGGACCGACCAAGACCTCTTCCAAAGTGCCGAGCGTGGAGGTTTTCACCCGGGCGCCACGCGGGAGCGTGGGATGGAAGGTCGCCATGCCCCAGTGGTAGCCATGCCCCGGCGCCTCCGATGCGGTTGCCAGCGGAGAACCGATCATCACGGCGTCGGCTCCGCAAGCGATCGCCTTGGCGATGTCTCCACCGGTGCGCATGCCTCCATCGGCGATCACCTGGCAGTAACGACCGGTCTCGTCGAGATGGCGGATGCGTGCCGCGGCAGCGTCGGCGATCGCGGTTGCCTGAGGAACCCCGATGCCCAAGACACCACGGGTCGTGCATGCGGCCCCCGGACCGACTCCGACCAGCACGCCGACGGCGCCGGTGCGCATCAGGTGCAGAGCCGTCGAGTAGGAGGCACAGCCGCCGACGATCACTGGGATGTCGTAGGTCGCGATGAACCGCTTGAGGTTCAGCGGCTCGCTGCGGGTAGACACGTGTTCGGCCGAAACGACGGTTCCCTGGATCACAAGGATGTCGAGTTCGGCCTCGAGTGCGATCTTGTTGTAGGCCTCGACCTTCTGAGGGGTGAGCGAAGCGGCGGCGGTAACACCACCTTCTTTGATCTCGCGGATGCGCTTGTAGATCAGCTCTTCCTTGACCGGCTCCTTGTACAGCTCCTGCATGCGTGCCGTGGCCACAGTGGGATCGAGCTCGGCGATCTCGTCCAGGACCGGCTGCGGGTCCTCGTACTTGGTCCACAGGCCTTCGAGGTTGA
>JBKHYB010000157.1:0-4652 GCA_046565725.1 Actinomycetota bacterium | reverse complement strand
TAAGTAAACGCTCGCATTCATCGTCGAAGCGAGCGAAGAGGCGATCAGAAGCCATCGCTTCCAAGGTCGTCACGTCGGCGATGAGACGTTTCTCTCCCCCCGGCATCCGTTCGGCAACGATGGCCAGTCGCCATGGGTCCTTGATCGGGGCGAAGGAGTCTCGCCACGCTCTCAGGGAATCGCTCACGAAGGTGTCCCGGCCCCGGCCCGGATAACCGACCGACGGAGAGCTATGAGCTTCGGCGATGGCATGTAGACAGGAGCCGACCTGGAGGGCGCTGCTGATGCACGCCTCCGTGTAGGACCAGAGGAGCTCCCAGTCGCGCTGTGACAGTCCCCGCCGCGCATCCGTGAAGAACTCCGCGATGAGCGGCCTCATCTCTGAGAGGACTTCTTCGATCCGCCGGCTCTCATCCGCTGTCAGCACGACTCTTGCCATCCATCACAGCATGGAGGGCAAACGGTCCGGGCTCAAGAGGATGAAAGTGACGAAAGGGACGACCTTCAGTTGAGAAGCATCACCGATCGCACGGCCATGATCAGGTCCCTGGACCATCTCGACCGCGCCTCGCGATGGATGAAGCCTGCAACGGCATAGTTCGTGCTGCGATCCGTGACGACCAGCACCCGAAGGTTCAACCCGGCACCATGTTCGTTGACTGCGCTACCTACCAACAGCCGAGCTTCACAGCCTCCTACGGTAAGTCGTCGCCACCCCCTGAAGCGGACCTCCCGATAGATGCGGTACAGGGCTCGGCGCACGTCTTCCACTGCCGAGTCGATGTTGCCTGAAGAGACCTCACCGGCAGACAATCTCGCACCCCCCCGCCCCACCGACAGCACCACGGCTCCGTCGAGGTCTCTGCTACTCCAGCCTCGCGGCACCGCGACGGTGAAGCGCCCATCCTGCGCAACCCGCATCACCTTGCGGCGGCCCGCCAGTGCCCGTCGGCAATCACCAGCTCGCGTTACTACCGAGTCCCGGCCTTCGGCGCGCTCGTCGGGATCTTGCTGCGCGATCAGCAGGAGGAGAATGGCGATCTCTGTTGCCAGAACCGCTAGGAGTATGCCCATCCGGACCGTTCGCGCCACCGGAACCCTCTCGTATCAGGTCGTTGTCGGTAGACCTCGCCACACACGATGCCAGCGAGAGGCGGGAAACCCGACACCGATGGCCGCACCGGCTGCGACGAACCATGCAAGGAGAGCGGCACCTGTCAGAGCAAGGGGAACCGAGCCTGGCCCGGAGCGAGCCGGCTGCTCGTCCGCGCTGTCTCTGATCTCGTTCCCGATCAGCAGGATGTCGTCGACATCTCCTCCGCCGGGAGCGTTCTGCTCGTCTCGTCCGGAACGACTATGTCTTTCCCTCCGGAGATCGCCCTTCGCGCCCGAGTGCCCACCACGGTTTCGCCGCACAACGGCAGCGTCAGAGGAACCAGTCTCCGGGAGCTGAGTAGTCACAGCGTCTTCGAGGGCGCCTTGCACACCATCGACAGGTTCCGCCACCGTCGCTACGGTGTCATCGGTCGCCGACTGAACGCCATCCACCGTTCCGTCGACGACTTCCTGAACCTCTGCAGTGGTTCCGTCGATAACTTCCTCAACGTGGTCGACGGTAGCTTCCACTTCTTGTGTCACGTCCCCAACTGTCTGAGCTTCCGCAGACCCGACAATTGCGATAGACGCGATCATCGTGAAGAAGAAGACTCCGAACCGACTACCGAAGTGAGCGCACCGCATATCCGCCTCCGTTGGTTCATGTTCGCCAACGGGTCCCACGCCGACCCCTGCAGTTGACCGTACTCATCTGCAAGGACCGGCATGTAGTCATAGCGGCGTGGTTCCGATACCACCAGCGCGCCTGCAGGCTACGCCGGAGGTTGCCCCTCCCTTACGACGATGGTTTCGAGGCTTTCACGATGGCCGAATGCATCCCGTCGATCACCTCGTGGGTCGGCGTCAGAGAGACATCGATGAATCCCGCGTTCTGGAGTCCGGAGCGATACTCAGTGAAGCTCAGGGCACCCGCGATGCACCCTACGAAGCTTCCCCTCTCGGCCCGCTGCTCCGGGGTGAGGCTGTCATCTGAAACGACATCGCTGACCCCGATCCTTCCGCCCGGCTTCAGGACTCGGAACATCTCAGCGAAGACCTTGGGCTTGTCGACCGACAGGTTGATGACGCAGTTGGAGATCACGACGTCGACAGATGCGGGAGGCAGGGGGATCTCCTCGATGTAGCCCTTGAGGAACTCGACATTGTCCACGCCAGCCTCGGTCTTGTTCTTGAGTGCCAGCTCGAGCATCTCGTCAGTCATATCGAGCCCGTACGCCTTGCCGCTCGGGCCGACCCGCTTCGCCGACAACAGCACGTCGATGCCGCCGCCAGATCCCAGATCGAGCACGACATCGCCCTCCTTCAGATCGGCGACGGCGGTCGGGTTGCCACATCCGAGGCTTGCCAGCACGGCGGCGTCGGGCAACTCCTCACGTTCCACATCGGCATACAGGGAGGGTCCGAACACGGCGCTATCGCCGCAGCACGACGTTGCTTCCGGCCCGCAGCAACCAGCGCCCACCGACGTAGCGGCCTCTGCGTACCGGTCCCGAACCTCTTCCCTCATGTCGCTCACAGCCAACCTCCTAGATCGACGGTCATCGATATGCACCTTCCCACGCATATCGACGGCTGTCAATATGGACTCCCGTCAGACGCGAAAGGGGCGGCCCGAAGGCCGCCCTGTTTGTCGCTTCCTGTCCTAAGGGGCAGGTGGCCCCGATGGAGGCGGGCCTCCCGGACGCTTGCCGGGCACATCGAGCCCCTGTTCGCGGGTGGCGGTGAAGCTGCCGTAAGCGGCTACCGCAGCCGCCAGCAGTCCAAGGAACAACCCGAAACTGACCAGTGAGGACTCGGTGATGAGCCTCAAGAGGATCAGCAAGGTCCCGGCCGCGGTGAGCACCAAGGCCAGCTGTTCTGTGGCCAAGCCACCGGCCGAAGCGGCGTTCTTGCCGAAAGCTTTCATTCCGATCAGCGCGGCACCCACCACCCCAAGGAGAACCCCGCCCCAGGCCAGGAATCCGGAATCCCAGGCACTGATGCTTATCCCGAAGGCCGAGTACCACGGCAAGAAACTGGAGACCAGGAGCACGACCCCCCCACCAACGGCGATCTTCTGCCCCATCGTCATGTTGTTCAAATCCCACCTCCCCGATCGTAAAAAGTGCTCTAGGCAGCACTCTATGCCCCGGGGGCCCGAAAAGACATGATTCCCAAGAGCCCAGTCCCTCGGCGGGAAGCAGCCGGGCGGGCGGGCCTCCCACCTCCCTCCAGAGAGGTGCGAGAAGCCCGAAAGATTCTTGAGATCTTTTGGTTTAGCTTGCTTAGTTAGGGGGCAGAACAAGCTCGCAACCCTCTCTAGGGCGGGGCCCAACCCCGAACCACCTCCGCAAGAGGCCCCGCCCGCCCGCCTCTCCCGCCCGGTGACCCCCTTCACCGGGCGGACCCCTTTCTAGGCTCGGACGGGAACCTTCGGCAGGGTGAACCGGAAGGTGGCACCACCCAACGGCCCCCCCTCGACCCAGATACGCCCGCCGTGAGCCTCGACGATCTTGCGGCAGAGCGCCAACCCGATCCCCGTCCCGGGGAACTCCTCCCGGCTGTAGATCCGTGCGAAAGGTTCGAAGATCACCTCGCGCTTGTCCTCTGGGACCCCCAGTCCGTTATCCGATACACATATCTCCCACTCGGACCCCGCATCTCGTGCGTCGACAAGGATCCTCGGCTCGGTCCCCGGGCGCTGGAACCTCAACGCATTCGTGAAGAGGTTGGTGACCACCTGAAGGATGGCCAGTTCATCAACCTCGACCACCGGGAGATCGGAGACCAAGATCTGTGCGCCGCTCTCGCGGATAGCCATATCGAGATCCGACTCGGCCGCTCCGAAAAGCTCGCCGAGATCGACGGCGGTGGGCGTAGCGGGCCGGTCTGCCTCAGCCAAAGACAGAAGCGCCTGGACCAAAGATTGCGCACGCACAGCGCTGTCGGAGATCTGAGCGACATACTCCGCTCCTCGCTCGTCCAGATCTTCGGCGTATAGATCCTGGAGTAGCTCCGCGAAACCCTCTATGGTTCGCAACGGCTCGCGAAGATCATGGGAGACGGCGTGGGAGAACTGGTGAAGGCTCTCGTTCCTGGCTCGCAGATCCTCGGATACCTCTCTCAGATCGGCTTCTCGCACGCGTAAGAGGCTGGCGATCTGTTCGAAGGCCAACCTCGCGGCACGCTCCTGATCGCGTATCAGGTGCACCTTCCGGGAATAGCCGACTGTCTTCATCACCAGCAGAGATCCCAGGAGACCAACGATCAGGATCAAGCCGGCCAGTCTGCCGCTGTTGGTTTCGTGACCGGAGGTCCGGGCCGCCTGCCATATCGACAGCGTGATGATGGACAAAGTCATCCCTGCGGCACGCGCCGCCCACTTAGGGATCTGATCCGACGAGACCCTCCGAGCTGCCCAAGAGTCCGCGGCCAGCGACAGGCCCACCACCGAAAGACAGATCGCCGTCGGTAAAGAGATGGCGGTGAAACGACCCCAACCATATGCGGTCGGAACTCCCGCTCCATAGCCGATCGATCCAACGATGCCGAGCGAC
>JBKHYB010000156.1:2969-4697 GCA_046565725.1 Actinomycetota bacterium | reverse complement strand
ACTCCCCCGGCTGCCCGGGACACGCATCATGTCCCCGAAACAGGTGAAGATCACCCCCGGCCGCTCGGCGATCGTGATCGCATCGTCCACCCGCCCCATCGGGATCACGCACACAGGACACCCCGGCCCGTGAACCAGTTCCACGGTCTCCGGGAGATGGTCCTCGATCCCGTGTTTGTAGATCGTGTGCGTGTGGCCCCCGCAGACCTCCATGATCTTGTAATGGCGGCCGGGCTCGGCAAGAGCCGCGATCTGCGCGCTCAGGCTCTGGGCAAGTTCCACATCCCTAAACTCGTCTACGAACCTCAAGAGGGTTCCTCCAGTCGCGAGATCGCAACGCCACCATGTACCAGCAAGCGTTCGCCGGGTCCAACCCGACCGACGAGTTCAACCGCTACGGTACCGACCTGACCATGAGGATCTTCACAGAGCACATCCCGATCCCCTTCCTCGATGACGGTTACCGGCACCGCGACATCGCCGCAAACGAGGCACCCATCCACGACGTGGCAAGCGGGTACTTCGGCTCCGCTCACGCTATATCGCTCGATCGGAGTTGCTGCAGTTCGTCCTCGTAGGCCTCACCGAGGCCCTCCAAGAAGCTCAGGGTGGCTGCCGCCTCCTCTTCGTCGATCTTCGACAAGGCGAACCCGACGTGGATCAGCACCCAATCCCCTACCTCGATGCCGTCCTCGGAGCTCCGGAGCAGGGCAACGTTGACATTCCGACGAACGCCCCCGACATCGACCTTCGCTATGTCGTTGGCCTCATCGACGAACTCGACCACCTGTCCCGGGATTCCCAAGCACACTTGGCTTCCACCCTTCCGCTATGTGAGCCAAGCATCTATCATCGCGCCCGCCTCATCAAGCGCTTCCGCTTCATCCACGGCTACGGCTACCGGCCACCACCGCCTGGCCGAGAGATATCCCTCCGTCATTGCAGGGAACGCGGCGGTGAACGAGCACTTCGAACCCCTCTCTGATGAGCCCCCGGCGCGTCAGTCCCAGCAATAGCTGGTTCTGCCACGTTCCTCCGGAAAGGGCAACGGTGCCCAGGCCCGACAGCCGACGCGCTTCGAGGCACGAGACCACAAGCGCTTCGGCGAACCCGACATGGAACGCAGCGGCAGCCTCGGGCACGGGCCTGCCGGCGATGAGGTCCTCGGTCATGCGGGCTATCAACCCGATGCCGTCGATCACCCCGTCGACGACCTCGCACGGATAGCCCCAGGCGATCCGAGGATCGGCTACCTGTTCGAGCTCCGCGGCGGCCTGACCTTCGTATGAACTGCGCAACCGAAGTCCGCCGATAGCGGAGGCTGCATCGAAGAGCCGGCCTGCGCTGGAGGCCACCGGCGAGTTGATCCGACGCTCGATCATGCCGGCAAGCTTTCCCCAGTCATCGCGGTAAGCCACCAACGGCGGGAGATCCAAGGATGCCGCCGCGCTTCCGAAAGCCTCCTGCAGGTAGGCGATCGCCATACGCCACGGTTCCCGGGCCGCGGCGTCGCCTCCCGGGAGGGACACGTAACGCAGATGTCCCACCCGTTGATACTCGGAGGCGTCTGCGATCAGCACCTCGCAACCCCAGACGGTGCCGTCGTCGCCCATCCCGGTCCCATCGAGAGCCAGACCGATGACCTTCTCCGGTCGGTCGTTGTCGGCCAGGCAGGACACGATGTGCGCATGGTGGTGCTGAACCGGCACGCGCTCCACCCCTTCGGTC
>JBKHYB010000156.1:0-2959 GCA_046565725.1 Actinomycetota bacterium | reverse complement strand
ACAGATAGGCGGGATGGAGGTCATGCGCCACCACCGTGGGCCGAACCTCGAACAGTTCCTGCAGATGACCCACACCATCCAGGAAGGCAGAGAAGGCAAGGTGATCGTGGAGATCGCCGATGTGGTGGGAAACGACGGCCACGTCGTCGAAGGCGAGGCAGAACGTGTTCTTCAGCTCCGCACCGACGGCCAGTACCGGCACCGGGGTCCCAGGGGTTATCCGTAGCGGAGACGGAGCGTAGCCACGGGATCGCCGGATCGGGTACGTCCGATCGTCGATGACCCTCACGACGGAATCGTCGCAACGCGTTCTTATCGGCCGGTCGTGAACGAGTATGGCGTCTGCGATCCCGCCCAATCGTTCTAAAGCGTCGGAGTTGCGGTATGCGATCGGTTCATCGCTGAGGTTCCCGGACGTCAACACGATCGGTCCGTCCAACTCGGCCATCAAGAGGTGGTGGAGGGGGCTATAAGGCAGCATCACTCCGACATGACCGGCTCCGGGAGCTACTTCGTCGGCCAGTGGGGACGCTGCGACCTTGGGAAGCAGGACGATGGGGGCGGCGAACGATCCGAGCACCCCGCTTTCCACTTCACCTATCTCCGCGATCGAAGCGGCGGCGAGTAGGTCGCGCACCATCACGGCGAGAGGCTTCTCCTCGCGATGCTTGCGCTCACGCAGGCGGGAGACCGCGGCTCGGTCGAGGGCATCGCATGCGAGATGGAATCCGCCGATCCCCTTGATGGCCACGATCGAGCCCTCCCGAAGCAGCCGGGCCGTTCCTTCGATGGGATCACCTTCGACGGCACGTCCGGTCGCATCCAGCAACTGGAGCCGGGGCCCACATGCCGGACAAGCGATCGGTTGAGCGTGGAATCTACGCCCAGACCTGTCGTGATACTCCCCGGCACAGTCCGAACACATCTCGAACCTACGCATCGTTGTGTTAGCGCGGTCGTAGGGGATCCTCTCGACGATCGTGAACCGAGGGCCGCAGTTGGTGCAGTTGGTGAACGGGTAGCGGAACCGCCGGTCGGCAGGATCAGTTATCTCGGCGATGCACTCCTCGCACACGGCAGCATCGGGGGTCACATCGGTTCGCCGTCCGGCCAACGTCCCACTCGCCCGGATCTCGAACCGGTCGTCGCCCACCGGAACGATCCGCTCCTCGCGTATAGCCGCGATCGAGGCTAGCGGGGGCCGTTCCGCAACCAGTGCCTCCTGGAAGGCCCGGACCGAAACCGGCTCTCCTTCGATCTCGATGGTGACACCGTCTCCATCGTTGCGGACGAACCCCGCGAGGCCGTAACGCTCGGCCAAACGGAACACGAATGGACGGAAACCGACCCCTTGCACGGTTCCCTCGACCGACAGACGCCGACGGATCTTCTCCCCCACCGTCCGCTGTCCTATCGCTCAGCGACCGAAGATGATCATGTTGTTGAGGATCTGGCCGCCGGCGATCGTCACCGCATAGTCGGCGAGACCGAAGAGATGATCGAACCGCTCCGTGGGGTCCGGAAGGATGGCTCCGAAGATCCCGATCGTCCCCTTCCCGAGGCGGATCCGACCTAGACCGATACGGTTCTCGTCGGTGATGTAAGCGAGGCTCTTCCCTCCGGCGTCTTCCCAAGCTCCTCGGGCTACCGAATAGTGAGGCGATGAGTCCTGGTCGACCGAATAGCCGAGCGGGACCTCGTAATAGGTCTGGCTGGCGGTGTGGTGCACCTTCCGCAGGTAGGGATCTTCGAAGTTCTCGATGTCGATATGGCCGGCATTGTGGATGTCCTTGGTCACGGCCTCACGGGGAACGATGCCGAAACGAGGCAGCAGCTTCAAAGCCTGATCGGTCAGGATCAGGTTCCCGCCGTTGCGAACGAACCCTTCCAGAGAGGCCACGATCCGATGCTTCGATGGCTTTCCGCCATCGGGTTCCCGCGGGAAGGGTCGGCCCGCCACCACGAAGGTGTCCAGGATGTGCAGCTCGCCCTTGCCCAACTCCGCGCTGTCGAAGCGGACGAGATCACGGGTGGCATGGCGTTGTAGATCGGTGAAGTGGCGCATCCTCGTGGCGCTGTAAGGCTTGGGCTCCACCCCTTTGGGCGGTTCCGGTCCGCCGTACCCGTCCTCCGAGGTCGCCACCTTCGGATCGAAGAGGTACCCGACCTTGCCGAGGTCGAGTGAGACAGAGATGTCCTTCTGAACCAGGGCTTCGACCATGATCGTCTCGATCTCGGCTCGCACGGCGGCGATGTGGGCATCTTCGTGCGGGACCACCCACGTCGAGTTCGGGACCACGTGCGAGAAGAAATGCTCGACGTCTACGTCGACGGCTCCCAGTTGTTCGCTGAAATAGTCGCCCATGAATCCGGAGTCGTCGTATCCGACGACGTCGTAACCCGTCGCATATTCGGCAGGCTTGATGCCGGCCGCGCCCGTGATGGCTTCGTAGTCGATGCCCTCCTGCTCGAAGTAGCGAGCGATGTTCGAGCTCATGTGGCGAGCCAGCCGGTCGTGCTTCTCCTGTTCCAGAGGATCCCACTGCCCCGCCGGCAGCATGATGTCTGCGTAGGCGTCGTTAGCCTACGTCAGCTCGCCGTGCAGGTCGGCAGACGTCACCGGCGATAGGTCCTCGGTGATCCTCACCCACGCCTTTGACTCCGGCTCGGATACAGGGGTGTGGTCGACCGCGGTCCATCCCTTCGTGGGGAACTCGCGGTTGAGGTCGACCCCGTTCCCGTTGCCTCTCTGGAACACGCCACCGTTCGCGGCATCCCCCCTAGCCCAGCCGTCGGGGTTGATGTTGCTCATGTAGAGATGGACCCTCTGCAGCACCTCGGAGACGGGCATGCCGATGCTGTCCCTGTCCGTCCCGTTACGCAGCTCGTGCTGTGGATCGTCCTTCGCCCAGCGGGCGAGGTCTTCCGCGTAGCGAACCCCACCCTCCAGCCCAGCTCG
>JBKHYB010000155.1:0-4716 GCA_046565725.1 Actinomycetota bacterium | reverse complement strand
GGGCTGTAGCCGTAGCGGGCACACAGCCACCCGGCGGTGTCTCTGGCTCCGGTCCCCGACGCACCGTCACGGGCGTCGAAGTCCCGGATCAGCTCCAGCAGGCGGGCCTGGCGGCTACCTATATCTATGGCGATCTCGTCCATCGAGGCCACGAGATCGACCGTGTTGGCGTTTTCGGTTGTCGGCTGCAAGTGGTGCTCCGGTGCAGTCCCCGGGCAAAGCGGTCCCGATCACTATATCGAACAGACGTTCGATAGTCAAGCGACCCCATCGACTTTCGGCCCCTTTTTCCGGGCTTCCGGAGTGGGGGGCAACAAAGCCCTGTCAGTCCACGCTTCTTCCGGGTTCCGGAAGTTACGTGGAGGTTGGGCGGTGCGACCCCGGCCCTAGAACGTGGTCGAGTACAGCTCTCCGTACTTCGTGCGGATGTAATCGACGAAAGGCGTGGCGCTGATCGGCTCGCCTAGGACCTTCTCGGCCAACACCTTGGCCGGGTACAGGTAGCCCTGCGAGTAGATGTTGGTCTTCAGCCACTCCAGCAGAGGCTCCACGTTGCCCTTGGCGAGCTCGTCGTCGAGACCCGGAAGCTCGTGCTTCGCTTTGTCGAAGAAGGCCGCCGAGTAGAGCGTCCCGAGCGTGTAGGTAGGGAAGTAGCCGAGCGCGCCGATGCTCCAGTGCATGTCTTGCAGGACTCCGTCGGTAGCGTTCGGGGGCCGGATGCCGAGCCACCGTTCCATCGCATCGTTGAACGCGTCGGGCATGTCCTTCACGTCGAGTTCGTCGCGGAAGAGAGCGAGTTCGACGTCGAACCGCAGGGCGACATGGAGGTTGTAGGTCACCTCGTCGGCGGTCACCCGGATAAGGGTCCGCTTGGGGTGGCTTATCCCCCGGTAGAAGGTCTCGAGATCGGTGTCGGACAGTTGATCGGGGAAACGGCGCTTCAGCTCCGGGAAGTAGAAGGAGGCGAACGACCTCCCCCTAGCGACCTGGTTCTCCCACAGCCGTGACTGACTCTCGTGCAACCCGAGTGAAGGCACCTGACCCGCGGGTGTTCCCTTGTACTCGTCGGGCAGGTTCTGTTCGTAAAGGGCGTGTCCGGTCTCGTGGGCCACCCCGAAGATGGACATGAGCAGATCGCTGGGGTCGGCTTTGGTCGTCTGCCTCACGTCGCCCGAACCGACGGTCATGGTGAACGGGTGGGGCGAGGTGTCTAGTCGCCCTCCCTGAAGGTCGTATCGCATCTCTCCGACGAGCCACGAACAGAACGAGACCTGCTCGGCGGGGTCGTAGGTTCGGTTGGCGAACGCAGGTTCCTCGCCGGCTGCATCGATGATCGCGTCGACCAGCGGCCTCAGACGATCGCCCAACTCGCCGAACATCGCCTCGACCTCCTTGGCAGTCATGCCCGGTTCGAAGTCGTCCAGCAACGCGTCGTAACGCTCGTTCTCGAAGCCGATAGCGTCCGCAGCTTCTTTCTTCAGGACCAGCATCCGCTCGAGGTGGGGCTGAAGCATCTTGAAGTCGTCGGCCGGCCGCGCCTCAGTCCACACCTGATAAGCCGTCGCTTCCAGCTCCGCAAGCTCTCTCACGAGCGCCTCGGGAACCTTCGTGGCCTTGTCGTACTCGCGCTTGGTGTTGCGTACCGACGCTTTCTGCCACTCGTCGAGCGAGTCGTCGGCCGACAGCTCGTCGAGCAGGCCGCCCATCTCGGGATCGGTGAGCCGGTCGTGGGAGATCGCCTGAAGTGTGGCGAGCGACCGTGCTCGCCCCGGCCCTCCCTTCGGAGGCATCATCACTTCCTGATCCCAGTGCATCAGCTTGATCGCATGCGATAGGTCTTCGAGGTCGGCGATCCGCCGCGCGAATTTCTCCCACATCTCATTCATGCAGCCACCCTAACCATGCATGCAAGACATGAGGGAATAGCCTGAAGACATGAAGATCCTGTTCGTGTGCACCGGCAACATCTGCCGGTCCCCGATGGCCGAAGCGCTGCTCCGGCATGCCCTGACCGAAGTGGGGATCGAGGGGATAGAGGTGGCCTCCGCGGGGACCTGGGGCAACGATGGATGGACCGCGTCCGACCCGGCCGTGCACGTGCTGGCCCAGCGCGGCGTCGACCTCTCCGGCCACGTGGCCCGTTCGCTCCGAGCCGAGGACATCGAGGAGGCGGACCTGATCCTGGTCATGACCGCACATCACGCCCGCGACGTGGTCCGGTTGCATCCGGGGGCCGAGGCTAAGACCCGCTACCTCAAGGAACTGTCCGAGTTGACCCCGGCGGACCTCGATCCGGCTTCCACACCCGACCGGCGTCTGGCGGCTCTCCTGGAGGTGACCAGGCCCCCCTATCGGAGAGACCTCGAGCTGGACGATCCCTACGGGCTCCCGGTAGGGGTCTACGAGCGGACCGCAGCCGAGATCGAGCGGCACGTGGCCAAGGTGGTGGAGATCCTGACGGGAAAGGCCGGGGCCGGCCAGGCGGGGCCATAGTCTCGAGGCGCATGAGGATCGCACTCGGTTCGGACCACGCCGGATTCCCTCTCAAGGAGAGGGTGGCGAAGCATCTCGCCGACTCCGGACACGAGGTGATCGACCTCGGAACCGATTCCGAAGAGTCGGTCGACTATCCATCGTTCTGCGCGGCCGCCGGCCGCGCTGTGGTCTCGGGTGACGCCGATCTCGGGATGGTCTTCGGGGGCAGCGGCCAGGGCGAGCAGATCGCAGCGAACAAGGTGCACGGCGTGCGGGCGGCCTTGTGTCTGAACGAGTGGATGGCCCGGATGGCACGTCGCCATAACGACGCCAACGTGCTTGCGCTGGGTGCACGGGTTCTGGGCGAGGAGTTGGCCCTTTCGATCATCGACGTATTCCTTGCAGAAGATTTCGAGGGCGGACGTCACCAGCGGCGGGTCGATCAGATCGCTGGGATAGAGCAAGAGGAGTGTGACAACAGATGAGCAACCCCGGTTGGGCCGATTGGGCCGCCGTCGAGAAGGTCGATCCTGAAGCTGCCGAGGCGATCCTCAAAGAGGTCGAACGGGAGAACACCAAGATCGAGTTGATCGCGTCGGAGAACTTCTCTTCGACCGCGGTCCTCGCTGCGCTCGGAACCCCGCTCACCAACAAGTACGCCGAGGGATACCCGGGCAAGCGCTACTACGGTGGCTGCGAATACGTGGACATCGTCGAAGAACTCGCGATCAAGCGCGCCAAGGAGCTGTTCGGGGCCGAGCACGTTAACGTCCAACCTCATTCCGGAGCCTCGGCCAACGCTGCCGCTTACTTCGCTTTCCTGCAGCCCGGCGACAAGATCATGGGTCTGTCGTTGGCGCACGGTGGACACCTCACTCACGGCCACTTCGCGTCGTTCTCGGGCAAGCTCTTCGACGTCGTGCCCTACACCGTCACCGAAGATGCCGAGCTGATCGACATGGACGAGGTGCGTGACATCGCCCTGCGGGAGCGGCCAAAGATGGTCATCGCCGGAGCGTCTGCGTACTCGCGACTGTGGGACTTCGCCGCGTTCCGGGAGATCTGTGACGAGATCGACGCTCTGTTCCTGGTCGATGCAGCCCACTTCATCGGTCTCGTCGCCGGAGGTGCCCACCCGAATCCGGTGCCTCACGCCGATGTTGTCACGTGCACCACGCACAAGACGTTGCGGGGGCCGCGCGGCGCCATGATCATGTGCAAGGAAGAACACGCTTCGGCCATCGACAAGAGTGTGTTTCCCGGGTGGCAGGGCGGTCCGCTGATGCACTCGATCGCGGCGAAGGCGGTGGCGTTCGCAGAGGCGCTGTCGGATCCGTTCAAGGATTACGCCGAGCAGACCGTCGCCAACGCCAAGAAGATGGCAGCGACGCTTTCCGAAGAGGGTATGCGGATCGTGTCGGGCGGCACCGATAACCACCTGATGCTCGTCGACCTCCGACCCCTCGGTCTCACCGGCAAGGTAGCGGAGGAGCGGTTGGACTCCGTCGGCATCACCGTGAACAAGAACGCCATCCCGTACGACCCCGAGAAGCCCTTCATCGCCTCCGGGATCCGGGTCGGGACGCCGGCTATAACGACCTGCGGGATGAAAGAGCAGGAGACGGAGCAGGTCGGGAGGCTGATCGCGAGGACCCTCAAGGAGGACTCGGACGAAGCCCGGACCGCCATCGCCACAGAGGTGCGGGAGCTCACCTCGAGGTTCCGGCCGTATCCGGACGTCGACTGATAATCTTCGTTCGCGTGCCTGGGGGTGGGCGGAGAGGCACCCTGTGTCCGATGGCTGAGGAGTCCGGGTGATCCCTTACGCAGTAGTGGGGCTGGTCGCCTTCGTCGCCGCTTTCGTGACCACTCCGTTCGTTCGCTGGTTGGCGGTCAGGGTCGGCGCGATCGACCGTCCCAACGACCGCAAGGTCCACGCTCAACCGACCCCGACGCTTGGTGGCCTGGCGATGTTCGTCGGGATCCTCGTCGCGGGGGCCGCGGCGTTCGCCAGCGGTGACTTCGAACGGGTCTTCAACCAGTCGTCCGAAGCCTGGGGCATCGCCGCCGGCGCCCTCGTCATCTTCGTGCTGGGGGCCGTCGACGACATCCGGGACCTGCCGGCGCCGGTGAAGCTGTCGGGGCAGATCTTCGCCTCCGGCATCCTGTTCCTGTCCGGCGTGAAGATGCAGTTCATCATCCTGCCCAACCAGACGATCTTCCTGAGCGACGACGTTTCGG